>RFJF01000495.1 GCA_003695455.1 Chloroflexota bacterium | reverse complement strand
GGTTGGTGTTGGGCTGGGCGTGGGCGTTGCTGTGGGAATTGGCGTGGGTGTGGGCAGCGAGGGGTCCGGCAACTGGTGTTGGAATTTGGTTACCAAATGCCACAGCAAATGCAGGTTGTCATCCATAATTTGGGTGAGCGTTTTGTTTGCCCGGCCACGGCGCAGCAACAGCTCGGGGTGGTTTTCAAATGCGGCAGGGCCGGAATCGCGGAGCAATTGTTGCAAATCCAAAAAATCGGTGCGGGCAATTTCTACGCTGGCGGTTACTCCGGGACTAATTTCCAGCGGGCGCATCGGGTCGGCAGGCTGAACCGGGTAGAGATGCAATGAAAACACGTAGCGGTCATAATTAACTGCAATCTGCGCCAGCAAATAGTAGAGATTGCCGGCTTCTGTAACCACTGCCATTGGTTGCAGTTGATCCAGCGCCACCCCGCCGCGCCGCACAGCAAATGTGTTTTCAAGTTCGTTGTTGTCAACCAACATATTGTTGGGAATATGGCGCGGCGCAAAATTGGTGCTGAGCGGCGAAAGATCAACAATGGCCCGGCTGCCGTCTAAAAATGTAACCCACACCGCCGTGTGCTGCACAATTTGCGCCCTGTTTTCCACCGAGGCCGGCACATCAATTTGCCCCAGCGTCACCCTGCTCACCTGCACAGAGTTGAGCAGGTTTTTTCGCACCGCGTAGCTCAACACAAAACTGTCAACGCCGGGCCACTCGCGAGGGTCAGCGGATTGAACAGGGTAGTTCATCCACGCCGTCTGGCTACCTAAACTGTCTCGCAGTTCAATGGTGGTTTCGTCTTGCAGCAGCAGCGGGGCCAGGCCAAAGTTAAACTTACCAATGGCTTCACGCGCCGAGTTGAGCGCCTCAACGTTTTCATTGCGGGGTGCGGGGGGAACGCGGGTGGCGGTAGGCTCCGGCGTGGGGACGAGTTCAGGCGACGCCGTGCAGGCCAGCAACAGCGCCAATACAGCCAGTAAACCGGCTGTTGCCTGCGCCCGCTTCTGAAAAATTAGCCCGATTTTTATTGTGACTGTGTGCATACAGAATATTATAGACGGCAAGCCGCCTGTGGTAAAGCCGTTTACTGTTTTTGGGGAATGTCCGGCGCGCCTTCGATATCGTTGGGGGCTTTTGTGGGGGGGGTATCGGGCGGCGACTGGCCGTTTGTTGCGTCAGAAGAACCCCTGGTTGATTTTTTCCGGCGGCGGCGCGTGGTGATTGGCGCATCAACAATTTGCCTGATTTTTTTATCTTCTTTTTCCTGTAATTTGAAAAATTCCGAGGCGATTTCTGTTTGGCGTTGGCGCAATGCCAGCGGAGCCACCGTGCGCAGGTCGTCCAGCGTAACCGAGAGCCGGCCATCGGCGGCGGCCAACGCCCGCCCGGCTTCGAACAATGTCATTTCGGCCCGGTGACTGTCAATTTTTAATTGTTGAATCCAGCGCAGGCCGGCGGTTTCTACCTGCCGGGTGAGCCGCACATTGGGCAGCCGCTTGCAGGCCTCGGCCACCTCTACGGCTGCCGATTCGGTTTCGGCGCGCCAATCCCGCACAAATTTGAAGGGTTTGTTTTTGTAGCTCACGGCCCGGTTGTAAATTTCCATCCGGGCTTTTTGGCCGGTCATTCCCCGTACCAGTACCCGCAGCCCAAAGCGGTCCTGAATTTGCGGCCGCAGCAACCCCTCTTCCGGATTCATTGACCCCACAAGGGTAAAGCGAGAACGGTACGTGGCCGACATTGGCCCGCGCCGCACGGTGTACTGCCCCTGCGCAGCCGCATCCAGAATAGCGTCAATGAGCATGTTGTCCAGCAGGTTCACCTCGTCAATGTAAAGCAGGTTTTGGTCGGCGCGGGCCAAAATACCGCGTTCAAGCAGCACCTTTTCCTGCTCCAGCGCCACGCGCTCGTTGATGCCGCCCACCACATCTTCCAGCCGGGCATTGAGCGGCAGTTCCACCAATTTCATCGGCTCTGCAACTGTAATGGGGTCTCCCATCCCCAATTTGGTGGCGCAATTTTTGCACACGCCATCAAAACCGTAGCGGGCCACATCTGCCGGTTCACAGCCGTATTCACAGGTGCTGCGTTCAACGGTGGGCAGCAAATCTACCAGCCCCCGCACCGCCGTGGTTTTGGCCGTGCCGCGCGCACCTACCAGCAGAACCCCGCCAACCGCCCGGTTGATTACCGCCAGCAGCAGCGCAATTTTCATTTCTTTTTGCCCAACAATTGCCAAAAAAGGGTAGCGCAGGTTGCTGGCCTGTCCCCGGTCGTGATGCCGTTGGGCCGATTTGATAACAGCGGCCGCCGGCCCGGCAGAATATAAAATATCCAACAGTTGTGAGCGTCTTTTTGCC
>RFJF01000494.1 GCA_003695455.1 Chloroflexota bacterium | reverse complement strand
CATCAGCAGCAGGCCGCTGACCAGCAGCATATCCAGCGCCACCACCACCACAATAATCAGTTTCCAGCGTTTCAGAAAAAAACCGCGCAACCGGACACTCCTGCCGCAAAATTTTATGTCGTTTCAAACTTACCATAATCTTGCAGGGCTGTCAATGATGCAGAATTTTGGGCGCGGCGCAACAGATTTTTGTTGCCGGGCAGTTTGGTTTATAATCCACACGGGCCGCCGCACGAACGTTTGAACGGCCTCTGGATTTTCAACTTTACAAATTCACCGGCTTGCACACCCTGCTGAAACGTGAAACATCAACCCAAAATTCTTACGCTTTACGCTTTCTAAAGGCAGCCGGGCAGCGTCAGCCTCCTTTTTTAAACGCCGGAAAACCGCCGATGCCGCTTCAAAATCGAGTTGACCCTTTCAGCATTCTCCACGCTGTACCCTACCGTGGCACCTGTATGGGCAATCGCGGTATTCTGCACAACTCTGAGCGCACCGTCACCCGATACCACCAGCACAAACGCTGGCTTATTTGCAAACTGGCCTTTGCAAACCGGCACCGGCCGGTGATGGCGCCGGGCCGGTACACCGAACTGTTCTTTTTGGACGAAGCCACCGCCCTGGCCGCCGGCCATCGCCCCTGCGCCGAATGTGACCGCGCCCGCTACCGGGAGTTTGTTGACTGCTGGCGGCGCGGCAACCCCGAAATCGCCGGCCAAAAACTTGACGACGTCCTGCACCGCGACCGCTTCCGGCCCTACCGCAGAAACTGGCGCACCAAAAAATACACGTATTCCGCGCTCATTGATTCGCTGCCATCCGGCACGTTCATCTTGCTCAACCCGGACCCATCCAGCCAGCCTTACCTGATTTGGGACGGGCGATTACTGCCGTGGTCATTTGAGGGATACGGTTCGCCGGTTGCGCCGCGGCCCGGCGTTGATGTGGTGGTACTCACGCCGCAAGCCACGGTCAACACGCTCGCTGCCGGTTACCGGCCCAAAATTCACCCCGAAATTTACTAGCCCCCGGCAAATTCCGGGGCAAAGTTCAACCAAAATACAATTTTGCGCCCTCCGGCCGGTAACCGGGCCGGGCAAACGCCAAAAAATCGGAGGTTCACAGGGATGAAAGCTGCTGTCTGCTACGAAT
>RFJF01000493.1 GCA_003695455.1 Chloroflexota bacterium | reverse complement strand
CTAATATATAGTTACACGCTAGTCAAAAGTGTGATCCCTCCCTCCTAAGTAATGAAAAACCCGCGTAGTGGCAGCGCGGGTTTTTCGTTTTAAACGTTAAACGACTTTGCGTCTGTAGAATGTTCAACTACTGGGTTGAGCAGACATGTTCGGCACGTCTACAGCCCGTTTATCACCGGCAGGCAGTGTGAGCGCCGTTGCAACAAACAAGATGTACACAATCAGAAGCATATCGGTGATAAACAGATGGGTTAGCTGCATCCAAACCGGCGCCAGCAACACCACGTTGAGCGCCCCAAAAATTAACTGGAACACGAAAATTGCTGTAAATCCTTTGGCAAACAGTTTGGATTGCGATGTGCCACGTCGCGCGTTGTAGACAGCCATCACAACAACGTTGTACACGCCCACCAGTACGGCAATGATGGGGTGGTACACCCGCAACCGCACCAGAAAATGAGCCGTCGAGGCAAAGTCATCGGCAAAACCCTCTGCCAGCGAGCCGGCAGGGAAGAGCGTGTCACCCAGCGCAGTCACGCCGCCGCTGGCGCCCAGCACCAGTATCCCCAAAAAACCGATTCCAATGGCAATCCCCAGTGGCCCCTGCCCCTTTAGCCGCATCGGCTGACCGCCCGATGCCCACCAGGCCGTCAGGGTTATTGAAGCCATCAACAAAAAGGTATTAACCAGGTGAACAGCCATCACCACGGCCCGAATAGTAGATTGGTTGTACGCCACCCAGCCAAACAGCACCAGGCTGGCCCCCACCAATGTTTCTGTTATCATAAACAGCATTGACAATCCGGCGCCGCGCCGAACAATGTGGCCGGCAGGATAGGCTTTAAATGCCCACACCAGCATCACTACCACCAAAATAAAGGCCGTGCCACTGGTTAACCGGTGGGTAAATTCAATCACGGTTTCAATGGCCGGAGCAAAGGGAATCACATCGCCCTGGCAACTGGGCCAGTGCTGGCCGCACCCCGCCCCGGAGCCGGTGGCGCGCACAAACGCCCCCCAAATGATAACCAGCACATTAAATGCCAGCACACCCCATGCAAATTTGGCAAATTTATTTAAAGCTAAATTCATAGACAACCTTGCCTTTCATCGGGCTGATTTTTTACCCCGCACCAAGCCAGATGCCGAAACATCTCCAAAACCAAACCCGCTCAGAACAGCGTTCTCTGCTGCGGGAGCTGCGGCGTGATGATTGGCAGCCCTACCAATTGCTTGAACCGGTTACACGTTTCCGGCGAGTGGCCGGAAAAATCGTTGTTAAAAAATCCGTAAATGGTATGTACCCGCTCCAGATTGGGTTGAATATGCTGCCACCACCAATCCAGTTGTGGTAACACATCTTTTTGCACCTGATTTTTGCGCTCAAACTGACCGTGCCGCCCCAGCCAGCGAATGTAATGAAACGGGGTAGTCAACGCAATTTGCTTGGGCAAATCCAGGTATTCGGTGGAGACCCAGCAAACGCCGTGCGATTTAAGCAGCGCCACTGTTTCAAAGTTAAACCATGACTGATGCCTGAATTCCAGCGCAAAATCCAAATCCGGCGGCAAATCAGCCAGAAACTGAGCCACAGAGTCAAATTCGGCGGCGGTGAAGTTGGGCGGCAGTTGAATCAGAATAGCGCCCAGTTTGTCATCGAACAGGGTCATCGTTTCAATGAATTCCTGGGTTGGGCGGTGGGCGTTTTGCAAACGCGAATCGTGGGTGATTTGGCGGGGCATTTTGGGGCAAAACTTGAAACCTTTTGGGACTGCACCGGCCCAGCCGCGTACCCGTTCGGGGGGCGGCGTGCCGTAAAAGGTCGAATCAACCTCTACGGCGTTAAAGACCTGGCTGTAGTGGGCCAGGTAACTGCGCGCCGGCGCGCCTTCGGGATAAAACACGCCATCCCAATCTTTGTAACTAAATCCAACGGTTCCCAAAAACCAATTAACCAAATCAGGCTCCTGACGCAACTGTGCGCTTGCCGCGCAACCGTATAATATACGATACGCGTATTACTGCCAAACCACCACTTTGACAAATTATTGTGTCTTTTTATAATGCACCTGCATTTTAAGGCATCCGGGTCAATAAATCAACCACCCACCGAACTCCCACTCCCCCACCCGCCGGTATCGCCGGTCAGAAAACAATCAAGATGACTCAAAAATCCGCACCCACCAACCCATCTGTGGTCATTACCGGCGCATCTACCGGCATTGGCAAAGCCTGCGCCCTGCACCTGGCCCAACAGGGCTGGCGCGTGTTTGCCGGCGTGCGCAAACCCGCCGATGCCGGCTCGCTGCAACAGGCCAATCCGGCCATTGAGCCGGTTTTTGTTGATGTGCAAAAACCCGATACCATTTCCGCCGCGGCCGGGCAGGTGGCGCAGGCGGTGGGGCCGGGCGGGTTAGACGGATTGGTCAACAATGCGGGCATTGCCATTGGCGGGCCGTTGGAATTTTTGCCGCTGGCAGAATTTAAAAAACAACTCGATGTGAACGTGACCGGGCAGATTGCCGTCACACAGGCATTTTTGCCGCTGCTGCGCGCCAAACCGGGCCGCATTGTAAATATGAGCTCGATCAGCGGGCGGGTTGCCACACCGTTTGTGGGGCCGTATTCGGCATCAAAATTTGCGTTGGAAGCCGTTACCGATACCCTGCGCGGCGAGTTGCACCCGTGGGGTATTCACGTGGTCAGTGTTCAGCCGGGAGCCATTGCCACGCCCATTTGGAAAAAAGCGCAAACCTACGCCGATTATCTCAACAAAACACTGCCGGAAGAATGTTTCCGGCTGTACCGCACGGCGTTTGATGATATGGCTGTGTCGGTGCAGCAAGCCGGCGAACGAGGTGTGCCGCCGGAAAAAGTGGCCCAAACCGTGGCCCGCGCGCTTACGGCAAAACGACCAAAAACCCGCTACATTGTTGGCGCCGATGCCAAAATTGCCGCCGTACTCAAAAAGCTGCTGCCGGACCGCTGGCTTGACGCGCTGCTGCGCCAATCGCGCCATTTGCCGTAGTTCAGAATTGGGGAGGCCAGTGTCACCATCCCCCGCGTCTTGCCAAATCGCCGCATCGCCGCATCGCTGAATCGCTGAATCGTTGAATCGTTGAATTGCTGAATCGCTGAATTGCTTATTTTCAGAGGGGCCTGTTTTTATCCTTTATCCCTCCACCTTTACCTGTATCT
>RFJF01000492.1 GCA_003695455.1 Chloroflexota bacterium | reverse complement strand
GGTACAACCTGCGTCCCGGCGATTCGCTGACCCTGCTCACCGGCAAGCAGGCCCGCACGGTGCGGCTGGCCGGGCTGCTCCAGCCGGCCGATGAATTGAGCCGCAGTGCGCTTGATGGGCTGGTGCTGGCCGACATCAGCACCGCCCAGGAAGTGCTGAACATGCCGGGCCGCATCTCGACTGTTGACCTGATTTTGCCCCCCAACGCCGACACACGCCCCATCGAAGCGCTGCTGCCGGCCAACGCCCAACTTCAACCGGCCAGCCTGCGCAACCAGGCCCTGCGGCAGATGACCGCCGCGTTTGAACTGAACCTGACCGCGCTCAGCTTGCTGGCTCTGCTGGTGGGGATGTTTCTCATTTACAACACCATCAGCTTTTCTGTGGTGCAGCGCCGCCCGGTGCTGGGCACGCTGCGCTGTCTGGGCGTGACCCGCCGCGAAATCTTTGGGCTGGTACTGACAGAAGCGCTGCTGCTGAGCGCCGTCGGCGCGGCGGTGGGGCTGGGGCTGGGTGTTCTGCTGGGGCGCGGGCTGGTGGGGCTGGTCACGCGCACCATCAACGATTTATTTTTTACGCTGACCGTGCAAAATGTGTCGCTGTCCGGATTCACGCTGCTCAAAGGTGCGCTGGCCGGGCTGGGAGCAGGGCTGCTGGCGGCGCTGGTTCCCGCCTGGGAAGCCACCACCGTGCCGCCGGTCAACGCGCTCAAACGCTCGGTAGAAGAGACGCGCCTGCAACAGCGAATTCCCGCGCTGACTGCCGCTGGCCTGCTGGTCATGGCCGCCGGCTGGGGATTGCTCAACGCCGCCGCGCAATCGCTGCTGCTGAGTTTTGGCGCGCTGTTTGCCCTGCTGATCGGCGCAGCGCTGCTAACTCCCGTTGTCACCCGCCTGCTGATGTCCGGAGTTCGCCCGCCGGCGCAGGCCGCGCTGGGCATCATCGGCGCCATGGCCCCACGAGACATCACCCGCGCGCTCAGCCGCACCGCCGTGTCCATTGCCGCGCTGATGCTGGCCGTCAGCGTGATTATCGGCGTGGGAATTATGATTGACTCGTTCCGGGGCACGGTGGCGGCCTGGCTGGACAACGTGCTGGCTGCCGATATTTACATCAGCCCGGCGGGGCAAAATCTGCGACTGGCCGGTGAGATTGACCCGGAGTTCATCCGGCACATCGAGCAGAACCCGGCGGTGGCCGCCGTGGGCCTGCTGCGCAGCACCACCGTCTTTGCCCCCGGCAACGAGCGCGTGGAAATCCGCGCTGTCAGTCCCCGCCCGGATGAAAAAGACCGCCCGATGATGTGGGGCATCGGCCCGCCCGCCGAACTGTCTGCCGCGCTGGATTCCGGCGCGGTGCTGGTCTCTGAGGTGTTTGCCCGCCGCCACAATTTGCCGCTGGATGCGCCCTCGGCGGTCACGCTCATCACCGAGGCCGGCCCGCGTGATTTTCCGGTAGTGGGTGTTTTTTACGATTACGCCGTGCCGGAGTTGGGCTACGTTCTGCTCCGGCTGGATACGTACCGCGCCCACTGGCCCGGCGACCAAACTATCACCGGCGTGGGGTTGTATTTGCAGCCGGACGCCCGGCCCCGCAGCGATGAACTGAGCCGCGAGATTACCGGCGAATTTGCCGCCCGCTACCGGCTGTCGGTCAGTTCCAACGGAGCCATCAAACAAAACGCGCTGGAAATTTTTGACCGCACTTTCACCATCACTGCTGCCCTGCGCCTGCTAGCCACCGTGGTGGCGTTCATCGGCGTGCTGAGCGCGGTGATGTCGCTGCAACTGGAGCGCACCCGCGAGCTGGGCACGCTGCGGGCCAACGGGATGAGTCTGGCCCAGTTGTGGGGCAAAACGCTGCTGGAAACCGGGCTGATGGGGCTGACCGCCGGGCTGATGGCCCTGCCGCTGGGCTGGCTGCTGGCCTTTGTGTTGATCCGGTTCATCAACCTGCGCTCGTTTGGCTGGACGCTGGCCATGGAATCGAATCTGTCCATTTACGGCATGGCGCTGCTGGTGGCGCTGACGGCGGCCCTGCTGGCCGGCATCTACCCGATGCTGCGCCTCAATCGCCTGCAAATTGCCACCGCCGTGCGGCAGGAGTGATGTCTGATTTTCGATCTGTACTCTGTATTCTGTACTCTGGAATCTGACCCATGAGATATTTAATTGCCATTGCAATCCTGCTGGCAGCGCTGGCCTTCTGGTTCACCCAGGTTGACCGCGCCGAACCGTCTACCGCCGCGTTGAGCGCGGGCGTCACCAACCTGGCCATTCAGCCGCCGGACGGCGACTTCAAACAAGTGTTTGAGCCGGTGCCGTTTGAATTTCCGCGCGACCACGGCCCCCACCCCGATTACCGCTCCGAGTGGTGGTACTACACCGGCAACCTCGCCGCCGCCGACGGCAGCCAGTTTGGCTACCAGTTCACCATTTTCCGGCGCGGCATCACCCCCGGCCCGCCGGACCGCGCCTCAGAATGGGGCACGCGGCAGGTCTGGTTTGCCCATTTCACCGTCACCGACGGCAGCGGCGGCACGTTCAACTTTGCCGAACGCTTCAGCCGGGGCAGTCCCAATCTGGCCGGGGCGCAGGGCCAACCCGGCTATCACGTCTGGCTGGACAACTGGGAAGCGCGGGAAATCGAGCCGGGTGTGGTGCGCCTCCGGGCCAACGGCGACGGTATGGCCGTGGATTTGCGGCTGGAGCAGGCCAAACCCGCCGCCCTGCAAGGCGACCGGGGCGTCAGCGCCAAAAGCAACCAGCCCGGCAACGCCAGCTACTACTACAGTTTGACCAACAACCCCACCACGGGAACCGTCACCACGCCGCGCGGCACGTTTGCCGTGACCGGCAACAGTTGGATGGACCGCGAGTGGAGCAGTTCGCTGCTGGATGAGGACGCCGTGGGCTGGGACTGGTTCAGCCTGCATCTGGACGACAACCGCGAGTTGATGTTCTATTCCATCCGCCGGGCAGACGGCAGCGCCGAGCCGGCGTCGGCGGGCATCATTGTCCAGCCGGACGGCAGCACCACGTACCTCTCGCTGGCGGATGTGCAGATTGAAAATCTGGATTTCTGGACAAGCCCGCACAGCGGCGCTACCTATCCGGCCAAATGGCGGCTGGCCGTGCCGGCCCACAACATTGATTTGACCATCACCCCGCTCATCAGCGATCAGGAGTTGCGCGTCTCGTTCACCTACTGGGAGGGCGCGGTTACGATTGAAGGCAGCCACACCG
>RFJF01000491.1 GCA_003695455.1 Chloroflexota bacterium | reverse complement strand
GATTTGGTGCGGGCCGGCTTGCTGGCGCAGGTGGTTTACCGGCCCGGTCAATTGGCAATGAACAATGAACAAGGAACAAATCAGGAAACCGGCGCTGCGAATTTGGACAGCTATCTGCTGTCGTTTGAAAGCATCGAGGGACCGCTGCGCGAGCGAATCTCGTTTGAGGCCGGCAACCGGTTTGATCAGCTCCGCGACTGGCTGCGCAGCGCAGCGGCAGGCGATTCGCCGCTGCTGGACCACTTTTTCAGCCGCCTGTTTGGCGAGCTGCTCTCCCAACCCGGCTTCGGTTTTCACGGCGATGCGGAAGCCGGGCAGGTCACGGCCCACTTGATTGAATCGGCGCGGCAGTTCCGGCGAGTGGTGGGGCAGGTTCCACGCCGTCCCGCCGGCGACGACCTGCCCACCGTGGCCGAGGTGAACCGTGCCTGGCTGGAAACCATCGCCGCGGGCATTGCCGCCGCGCAGTACACGCGCGGCTGGGACAGCGCGCCCGACGCGGACAGCGCCGTACTGATTACCCCCGCCACCACATTTTTGATGAGCAACCGCCCGGTGCAAATTCAATTCTGGCTGGATGCCGGCAGTAGCGGCTGGTGGGAGCGGATTGCCCAGCCGCTGACCCATCCCTACCTGCTGGCCGCCGACTGGCCGCCGGGCCGCCTCTGGACAGACAGCGACGAAGTGACCGCCCAGCATGACCGGCTGGCCCGGTTGCTGCTGGGGCTGACCCGCCGCTGCCGCGAACACATCTACATTGTCAACACCGAGTTCGGCGAGCAGGGCCACGAACAGCGCGGCCAACTTCTGCAAATCCTGCAGCGCCTGCTCCGGCGGTTGCAAAAATCTGCTCGCAACGGCCCGGCAGGTAAAAATTAGAACACGAATATTTTTTTATCACGAATGACACAAATGAACGAATAACACGAATGTTTTTCAGGGTTTAATCAAAAACTACTCATAATGTTCGTAAATTCGTGATATTCGTGGTTAAACTTGTCATTTGTTAAAAATGTACGGTAGTAAGCCAAATATTACGAATTGACGAATATCATGAATAGGGAGGGATTGAGTAGTGCAAACGCGCGTGGCTGGCAGCAAAATCGTTTTTAAGGAGTTATCGTACAAAATTATGAGCGCGGTTTTTGAAGTTCACAATACGCTGGGTCCCGGTTTTCTCGAAACCGTTTACGAAGAAGCATTGGCGTACGAGTTGCAGCTACAGGGCTTGCCGGTTGAGCGCCAGCGTGAAATTTCTGTATATTACAAGCAGAAGTTGGTGGGGTATCACCGGCTTGATTTGCTGGTTGACGGCTCAATTATTTTGGAATTAAAAGCTGTTTCGGCGTTGAATGAGGCTCACAAACAACAGTTGCTATCGTATTTGAAAGCCAGTGGCATAAAACTGGGAATCCTCAATAGTCTGGACAAAATAAGGCCCAAGCGGAAAAGTGGTTCAAGAAATTGAACCGAACGAACAAGATGAAAAAAAGGGGCGATAAAGGCCGAAAAATAGCAAAATCAGCAATCAGGCCGCCAACCAATCGCCCCGTAAGTGCGCAAGTCGGCCAAAGCGGGCTGACAATTTATCAAACTGGGGTCAAGTGCCAAGATGACAAAAACCTTTTCAAGAAAATGTTGGTTGAAATAGACCATCTTTTGGGTTGCCAGTGAGAAAGGGGTGTCCCGGTCATACCCAAATGACAGATAGGCATCGACCTTGGCCAGATTCAAAGCCGTCAAAGCGGCATTGAAATGAAAATCGAGGCTGGCCTGGTTGCGGGCTTGACAATCGGTCAACCCGGTAAACTGTTTAGCGTCCCGGAACAGAAATTCGATTTGAAACCGGGCTTTGTAATAACGATACAACCTTTCAGGGTCAAGCTCAGTATCGGTTGAGAATAACAAGGCATAGCCGGGCTTGTTTTTGTTTTTCAGATTGAGCAGGTAAACCAGCCGGATAGTGCGTTTGAGATTGACGTTGTAAACGACGGCGGTGTAGAGATGAATATCCGGTTCAACCTGGTCGACATAGGTCAGCCGACGCACGTCATCGAACCTGACTTTACCATCATACTTGCGCCGTGCCCCAAACTTTTTTTGGGGACCGTGGTACAGATAGCGCAGATTGGCGTCGTGCCGCAGTTTGCCAATCTGCTGTAAGCCCAACTCCAGCACGGCGCTGACAAACTTGAGTTTGCTGTAGTAACCATCGACCACCAGATAGGTCACAAATTGTAGCAGTGTTTCAATATCCTGATGCAGATGCCAGGCATAAAAGTCAACCCGACTGATTTCGTCATCAGCAGCCCTGATCGGTTGGTCAGCCACAAGTTCGTCGATCTCAGCCTGCGGAGGCGTTTGCCGGGCTGACAGCGTGTAGGCCGTGTTGTCGCTGACATCCACCACGCCCAAGACCGATATTTCCAACCCTTTGGTGGCTTTGTCCTGACTACTGTTGTAAAAATTGCCCAGACCATAGGTTGCTTTACCACTTTTGGAAATGAACGAGCAGTCCATCACGCCCAGCAACTCGTGATCGGTTGGCACAATTTCGTTCACCAATCGTCGATTAAACTCTACAAAGGCGAAGGTGCGACGATAATGCCGGGCGTACGTCTTTTCACAATAATCGCTGTAGCGGCTCAGGTTTCGAAAATTGACCTTGCCGCGCATTAGTAAAATCGTCAGAAACAGGGTGACTACAAATTTTTTTGGGGGCGTCCTACCCCTGACATTTGATCCAGGATGTGGTTGATAAAGGGTTCCATTCTATCCTCCGTTTTCCTTGAAGGATACTCAATCAACCTTCTTTTTCAAGCAAAAACTGTCCGAACTATTGTGAACAGAAAACAATTGAATAACGAGCACCTCTCTTGAAAATAACCCCCTCCCCGGCCCTCCCCGTGATTGGGGGAGGG
>RFJF01000490.1 GCA_003695455.1 Chloroflexota bacterium | reverse complement strand
GCCGGTTAAACACTGAAATTTTAGCATAACCGTCAAATTGGGTGTGTCAAGTTTATTTGAGCGCATTGACAATGGCAGTGGTGTTGTACCGGATAAAATCAATGTAACTTTCTGCCCCGCTGCCGGCTTCTCCCAGCGAACCGGTGTACAGTGGCACCAATTGCACACCGGTGTCTTGCGCCAGCCGCTCGGCCAGAACCGGGTTGACTGTGGTTCCCACAAAAATTGCTTGTGCACCGCGATTGACCACCGCGTCTTGCAGTTGTGCCAATTCCTGCGCCGATGGCTCGGCGCTGGCACTGTAGGCCGGCACCACCGCGCCCACCAACTCCAGTCCGTACCGGTTAGCAAAATAACCAAATGAATTGTGGTCCGTTACCATCAGACGTTTTTCCTGCGGGATGCTGTCAATTTGGCTTTGCACCCAACCGTCAAGCGTTTCCAGCCTGGCCGTGTAAGCCGCCGCGTTGTCTGAGTAGGTTTTGGCGTTGGCCGGGTCCAGCGCGCTCAGTGCGTTTTCAATATTTTGCACCATAATCACCGCGTTGGATGGGGTCATCCACACGTGTGGGTCTGCGCCGCCGTGGTCGTGATCGTGGTCGTTTTGGGCGGCGGTAGGGTCAGCGTGGTGCGGGTCTATTCCGTCAGCCAGCGTGACCAACGGCACATGGCTGCCGGCGTTCTCAATGAGGCCGGTCAGAAATTCCTCAAGTCCCAACCCGTTTGCCAAAATCACGTGCGCGCCGGCCATGCGGGCCGCATCCTGCGGCGTGGGGGTAAATCCGTGCGGGTCGGTGCCCGGCGGCACCAACACCGACAGCGCAATTTTGTTGCCGCCTACATTTTTTGCCAGGTCACCAATGATGCTGGTTGTGGCAATCACATTCAACCTTTGGCCGTTTGAAAGTTGAACGGGGGCCAGTGCTCCGGTATCTGCGTGGTCTGCCATTGTGGCGTCCTCGGCGTGTTCATGCGTGCCGGCGTTGTTTTTGGCGGGTTTGCCGCCCAGCACTACCTCTGCCGTAACCAAAATTGGCCCGGCCCGTTCAAAATTCAGGGTCAGATTGATTTTTTCACCCTTTACCAGCTCCTGCTTGAGGTCAATTAACATAATGTGATACCGGCCCGGCCGTAACTCAACCGAGTCATTCGCCGCAATTTCCAGCCGTGGTACCGGTAGCATTTGCATCATATTGCCATCGCCCTTTTTTGATTGGTGCAGTTCAACGGCGGCGGCAACATCGCTTTCAACAGATAGCAGCGCATCGGCGGCAGTCCCGGTGTTGTTAATTTTCAGATACCCGGCCCCATTTTTGCCGGCGGCCTGAATGTATGGTTCGCTGATTTGGAGTGTGCCGTCAGGGCTGGCGGCAACGGGGGTGGGCGTTGGCGTGCTTTCCGGGGCCTGGCCCAACGCACCGCACGCCGAAGCCCCCAGCAGCACAAAAGCGCTCGCAATTCGCCACAAATATTTCATTCCAATACCCCTTAAATGAGACTAATTCTCTGTTAAAGCGTAAAAATTAAAACACCGTGGTCCGGTACGGTGTTTTAAAAATGAGCCGTATTTGAGAATTATTCTCGATTATAAGAACCGACGATGAATTGTCAAATTAACACAGAATGTACTGTGCTGTACAACCCCCCAAGGGAAAAATGGTGTACTTTTTGAAGTTACAGTATAATTTCTGCAGCACAGCAACAATGAATGAAAATTTGTAGGGGGCGACCGTCGGTCACGCCCTGCATCCCGGCGGGCATGGGTATGCTCCGTCTGCCGTTTGCCGCCTGCTATCCAACGAATTTTCACAGGAATCCGTTGTTCAACTTCCCGGGGTGGACTCTAGCCAAAAACGGTTGCGGGATAATCCCTGGGTTAAAAATAATTGTAAATTGGAGGGAAATTATGTCGGTTGCAGTAAATCAACGGCCGTCCAGCGCGTGGTGGGTGGTGCTGTTGCAAGGAATTGCCACGCTCATTTTGGGGATTTTGTTGTTGAGTTCGCCCTTTATTACATCACTTACGTTTATTATTTTTATTGGCGCTTACTGGTTGGTAGACGGAATTTTTTCGCTGATCAGGATTTTTACAAAGGACTCTGATATTCACTGGGGCTGGCTGCTGTTCCGTGGTATTTTGGGGATTATTGCCGGTTTTATGATTATGCGCTCGCCGCTGGTGGGGCTGCTGGTTGTTCCGACCACAATTATCATTATTGTGGCAATTCAGGGGATTGTTATGGGTGTGATTGGCCTGATTGAGTCCTTTAAGGGCGCGGGCTGGGGCGCCGGTATTTTAGGCGTGGTGAACATTCTTATTGGTATCTTGCTGCTTTCCCGGCCGCTTCTGGCAGCCGCGGTACTGCCGTGGGTACTGGGAATTATGGCCATTGTGTTTGGTATTCTGACAATCATTGTCTCGTTTAAACTCAGGTCGGCTTAACCATCACGGAGATAAACTGATGAGTGAAATTCCGGTTCAATTTATTTTGGCTGCCTTTAACGATGAAAAAACCGCCAGTGATACGCTGCGAACGCTCAAAATGGCAAAATGGGGCCGATTAATTGGCATTCAAAACGCAGCCGTTGTTCGCCGTGACGAAAAGAATAAAATTCACATCAAGGAAATGGGCGACCCCGGCGGCGGTAAAGGCGCAACTTTTGGCGCAATTGCCGGTGGCATCATCGGGTTGCTGGCCGGCCCCGCCGGGGTGGTGATTGGCGGCGCAGCCGGTGCGGCTGTGGGCGGCATTACCGCCAAAGTTGTGGATTCCGGTATTCCCAATGACCGGTTAAAAGAGCTGGGCAAAGCGCTCAAGCCGGGTACATCGGCTATTGTGGCAATCATTGAACACAAGTGGGTAGCTGAATTGGAACAGGAGTTGGCTCAGGCCGGCGCCGACGTGATGACCGAAGCTTTAAAGCAAGATATTGCTCGCCAGTTGGAAGCCGGCGAGGATGTGGTTTACACGGCCATTGCCGGTGAAGGCGGCGTGGCGGCGGGCAAAGCCAGCGGCACCGAAGACGCCATCAACATTGAAGGGATTGTGGCTACTGAACAGGGTGTAGCGGCGGTAGCCGGCACCATTACCGCCGAAGATACCGGCGAGGCAGACAGCGTCGCATCGGACGGCGGTGAGGCTGAAGGCAACCCGGAGAAGCCCGCAGAATAAGGGGTGCAACAGTTGAAGTTGCGTTGAATAAAACGGCGGGGCGATTATTCCCCGCCGTTTTTGATTCCCGGTTGCCGGCTACGGTTCGGGTGTTGGTGTGGGGGTGGGAGTGGGTTCAACAATAATCCGCTGCCCTGCCAGAATGGTAGCTTTAATGGTAACCGCCGACTCAATTACGTCAGTCAGTGTATTTTGAATGTTCTCAATCTCCGCCGGGCCAATTTCATCCTCCAGCGCTATGATGCGGGCAAAAATGGTAAAACCGTCGGCAGAGTTGCCGGTCACCTCACTCCAATCAATTTGCCCGTTGAGTTGCTGAATTTGCACGGCAAACAGAGCATGCAGCCGTTGACGCTGGGGTTGGTCTTCAAAATCCGAGGTGTATCCCGGAATCACAATAGCGTCAATGGATACCGGGCCGCCGGCAATGTCGGTAAGTTCATCTGCAATTTGCGAGATTTGGGCAGGCGTTAACTGATTGCCCAAAATGTCAACAATTATCGCAGAAATGACAGTCCGGCCGTTTTCGCGGGTAATGGTTTTTTCCAGAACATACGATGAACGAGACACGATTTCGTTTTCAAATAATGCGTCAATTTTGACCTGCCGGTTGAGGCTGCGAACAGTGGCAACGGTTGTAACCAACAGAATAACGGCAACAACACCCAGCGAAATGAACGTGACCCGCAGGCCGCGCATCAGTTCCCGGCGGTCTGTGCGTGTAGGATGAAAACCCAGCGCCAAAAACGTGCCCGCCGCCGACAGCACGATGGCAATCAGGTTGGTGGTGAACAGCAACAGCGATCCGCCGGCCACAGAAAGCTGGGCCGTGCCAATGCCGTAACCTACCACGCACAGCGGCGGTACCAGCGCCGCGGCAATGGCCACGCCGGGCAACGCTGCGGCCACTTCTTTGCGGCTGATGGCGTAGCCCGCCGCCGCACCCGAGGCCAACGCTACCAACAGGTCCAGCAGGTTGGGTTGGGTGCGGGCTAAAATTTCTGTGGTGGCGGTTTGCAGGGGAGAAACCAGCGTGACCACCACCCCCACCACAATTGCCAGCACAATGCCTTTGGTTGTGGCTTCTGCGGCCACCCGCAGCAGTTGCAAATTACCGTGAACCATGCTCATAGCCATAGCCAAAATGGGGCTCATAAGCGGCGCAACCAGCATAGCGCCGATGATGACGGCAGCGCTGTTTTGCAGCAACCCCAAACTGGCAATGACCGCCGCCAGCGTAATCAACACAAAAAAGTCTACCGAAGGCTGGGCCGACTCTTTCATTATGGTGTACACTTCATTGCGGCGTTCTGCGGTGAGCGAGGGCAACGCATCAATGAAAAACTCTACACTTTGCCGCAACCAGACCCGGTTTTCCTGCTGCCGGCTGCGGGTTAGAATGGTGGCTGCCGGCACCGTTGCCTGAGCTGCAATCTCGGCGGCTATGCCGCCAAATACAGCGCGGTCCAGAAAACCCTGGTTGCTGGCTCCAATAAACAGCACGTCTGATGGACGCGTGTGGGTTAAAATTCCATCGGCAATGTCGGGGGCGTTAATTTGCCGGGTTTGCAGGGGTATCCCGTTTTTAGCTGCGCGGCGCGCAGCAGCCAGCACATCTTGCGCGGTTTGTTCGTCTTCCGGGGTTGGGGAGTCGGGCAAAATGTGTTCAACAATGATGTCCGGCAATTCTGCTTGCCGTGCCCCAAGGTCACGCCCCAATGCCAGGCCCGCGGCCGCATGGGGGCCGCCGGCGGTGGGAATTACGTACCGGCCTGCGCTGTCCGGCAGGCGTCCCCGAATGACGACAACTTCACAACGGGCGCGTTTTAGGAGTGGGTCAATGACTGTTTCGGTGGGGGTTTCACCGGAGGTGTGCGTACCCTGCCAGCCGAGCACCAGCAAGTTGGCTCGTTCTTCAGAGATGGCTTCCAGAATACCTGAAACCGGCGAGGGGGCCAGCCGAACCAGCGGCCGGATGTTGACCCCCGGCGCGTTGATTGTTTGGGTCAGCGCCGCCAGCGATTCCCACTCGGCTTCGGCTTGCTGCCGTTTAATGTGGGCGGGGATTTGCTCGGCCAGCGAAACGATTCTCAGGGCCAGCACCGACCCGTTTCTGGCGGCGGCTATTTTAACCCCGGCATGTAACAAATCTGCGGCTTTGTTGGGGTTGTCAATCGCCACCAGTACCACAAAGGTTGATTCTGTTTGCACCCTTGCGGTTGAAATTTCGCCAATGACCACACCCTGCCGGTGTGCGGCCAACCCGCCGCGCCGGGCGCCAAGCAGATACACCGCCGCGCCGGCTGCCAGCCAGAGTGCAGAAAAAATAACACTGGACCAGTCCAAATACCACGGAAAAAGGAAACCGATGACAATGGTCAGCCACGGAAACAGCGGGTGAAACGGCAGCTTGAGAAAACGGTTTTCCGGTAATCCGGGGCTGGCCCTGAATGCGTCGGGCAAGTGAACCAGCGCCGTTGCCCACAGAAACGTTGTTGAGGCCACCCCAACCAGAACGCCGGCAGAAAACAGCACAATTAACATCTGGCTGGCAATGGCAAATAGTAACAGCGTTAGCAACGGAACCTGGTTCTTTCCCAACGCAGACTGCAGTCTGTCCGGAAAAAAGCCATCGCGCACCATTTCGCCGGTGGTTTGGAGCGCGTTGACCAGACTCTGGTTCAGCGCAATTGATGTTAGCACAAGCCCGGCGGCGGCGTAGAGAATTGTTGCCAGGTTGAGCAAGAGCGTGTCATCCGGCTGCTGAATTTCAATCAGCGGCACCAGTGTTTCCGGGAGCGCGCCGTATACTGAAACGGCAGCGCCGGCCAGTAATCCAACCCCAACGGTTACCAAAACCACGGCTCCCATTGACCGGGGTACGGTGCGGGTGGGCCGCTGAATTTCATCGCGGGCGTTAAGAATGAAATGCAACCCCCACAGAGATGAAAACATCAGCGTTGCCAGCCTGAAAATGGCGGCGCTGCCCCTGAAATAATTGGAAGCAGCAGATGCACCCGGAGCCGGGTTAATCCACAACACAATGGCAAAACCGGCCACAAACGCAATGCTCAAAAATATGTACCGGCTGCGCGCATGCCAGGCCCATTTTGTCCCCAAAATGCTGTTGAGGGCCATAATGCCGATGACGGCAACCGCCAGCCAGTTTTGGTTGAGTGTGATTTCAAAAAACCTGGTGAACAGCAGGTTGAGTTGCAGTGCAACACCCCACCCCAGCAATGCTGCCAGTACCGCGTACCCGCCAAGCAGCAGCCAGCCATTGGCAAACATTAACCACACACGTCCACCGGGCCGGGCCAGATTGTACGCACCGCCGCTGCCCGGTAGTACCGCACCTCGTTCGGCATAGGTGAGTACAAGGGGAATGGCAGCAATTCCCATAAACAGGAAGGGGATACCCAATGTCTGCGGGCCGGCTTCTCTGGCAAATACGCCCAGCAATGTGAAGATGCTCAACCCAATGCTGACACTGGCGCCCAGCGCCACGGCCCAGCGAAAAGGCATAATCCGGCTAAACCGAACGGCTTCCTGTGGTTGTGCTGTTGGAGTTTTTGCTGCCATTGCCTTTAAAGAATCTCGTCAAGTTGCGGCGGCGAGGCCGGCCATTTGCCGGCATTTTTCAGGGTTTCGATGATTTTGCGCACGGTTTGTTTAACGGCTTGCAGGCGCGTGTTGGGCGCCGCCCCACTAAAATTCTTTAAACGGTCGTCAATTTTGGCAACGGAGGCCAGAAAAAATTGAAAGGGGTCAACCCCGGTAAGCCGGTTGTTGAATCCGGCATCATCCAGCCCCCATGCGGCCTGCCGCCGTGCAATCAGGCTTTCCAGTTCACCCACCAGCACCCGACCCACGGCGCCGGGATCGTCTTGCAGATTGAAAACGGGCGCTGTTGACGTGAGCCGGCACAGAGTGACATCTCCCTCCGTGGAAATCGCCAAATCGCCGCCCAGTGAATACCCTTGCACCGTGTTTCCGCTGTGATCCGTCAGCGAAAAGTGACCCGCCACCACACGCAGTTGCTGGCCGCTTTGCCACGGGTGAACAATTTTGCTGTACTTTATTGCGCCGCCCTCGCCTACTTTAAATTCCGCCGACGCCGCATCAAAGAAGCGGTCAGCAGGGCTGTGGGTCAAAAAAACATCAACGGCGGCATGGCCCAATTCCGGTGAAAATGTTGAGGGGTGATACACGTATCCGGGTTGGTTGCTCATATTTTTCTCCTTGTCAAAACGTAAAGTGTAAAACGTAAGGATTTTGGTCTGAATCACGCATTACGTTTTACATTAAAAATGGCGTTGCGGCTGTTTACCCCGGTTGTTGGCCCGGGTGGGATTGTTCAACCCGGTTTTTAAGCCGAAACGCCTGAACAATCAGGATGACGCCCACCACAATAGCATACATAGCGATTGCCAGCAGCAGCAATAATCCGCCGGCCAGCGGTTGAAAGAACATCCACGCGCCAAAAATTACGGCCACCAGCCCGGCTGCAATCAACAGCCACTCGCCTTTTACTTCCTGCCGCAGCCGAAACGCCTGCACAATCCCCACTACGCCATCAATCACGGCTTTGGCGGCAATGAACATCAACAGCAAAAAGCCGGTGAGCGCCGGCCACACCAGCGCCGCTATTCCAACCACCAGGCTGGCAACCCCGCTCAGCGCGCCCAGCCACCACAACGGGGCATCGTGGCGGTGCACAAGCGACATGTAAATGTGAAAGATCCCATCGCCCACGGCGTACAGAATGAACCAGATAAACAGCACCATGACCGTGGCATTGGTGTACACCAGCGCCGCCAGCCCAAACAGCAGCGCCAGAATTCCACGGACAAGCAACACCCACCATTCACCTGTCATCATATTTTTCATTGGGAATGCCTTTTGAAGATACCCGTGCGGCCGGCGCACACCCCCCACCGATGAAGCGCAAGTATATCATAATTTTTACTGAATCAAAAGTGTGTTGGTGCGGTAAAACCCGGCATCCCCAACCGTAGAAATTTTGCATTTATTGTAAAACAAGGGTATAAAATAAGGCATTCCTCAGCCGTTCTTCTGTTTTTACAAAACATCAATGCCAGGTGGTTGCTTAATGCGCAAATTTCTGTCTCTGTTCACCCTGCCCGTTATTTTACTGCTGTTGACGTTGTTGGCTATTCAAACAAACCCGGCCTATGCCCAGTCTGGTAATAAATCGGTGCAGGAGTTTGAGGGACGGATTGAAAATGGCAAAGTGGGCGCGTTTTACCGTCTGCAAAACCTGAAACGCGGCCAGATGGTGTACGCTGTGGCAACCCGCCTGTCCGGCGACCTGGACCCGTTTGTGGCGTTGGCCGATGAATCGCTGGATGGCCTGACGTTGCAGCAGGATTACCGGGCCAGCGTTCAGCAAGCGATTGAAAGCGGCGGCGACCCGCTCGACGTGGTGCCGGAAATTTCAAGCCAGTATTTTCTGGCCTGGGATGATGACAGCGGCGATGGTTACAATTCTGCCGTCTCGTTTGAGGTTCCCGCAGATGGCGACTACAAAATACTGGTTACCAGCGCCCGGCCCACTCAGGGCAGCTTTCGGCTGCTGGTGGGAGTTGACGCGCCGGAGGTGCTCACCGGGCAGGCTGAAACCGGCGGGGCGCTGGTAGCACGTGTGGAGCCGGACCCGGTGACCAACCTGGTGGCAGTCAGCGAAATTACCGGCACCCTCTCCGGCGCCAAACACTCAACCTTTGCAATTATTGAAGACCTGACCGCCGGCGACACCGTGTACGCCTTTGCCCAAACCACCGCCGGAGAGCTGGCTCCTGCGCTCACCCTGACAGATTTTGGTACCAAACCCCTCAAAACCGATAACTTTTCCGGGCAAAAAAGTCAGGCCGCATTGCAGTACACGGTAGACGCCAACGTGCAAAATTATACCATCCAGTTAGTTGACGTGGCTCAAACCGGCGGCGATTACCGGCTGCTGGTGGGCATCAACACGCCGGAGGTGCTCTCCGGGCAGGCCGGCCCCACACAGATTTCGGCCATAAAAAAACCGGCCCAGGTGCGGGTAGGCATCAAAATGGAACAGATTACCGGTGTTGACCAGAAATCAGAAAACTTTGGCGTGGTGGCCGATATGCGCATGGAATGGGCAGACCCCCGCCTGGCCTTCAGCCCGGACGAGTGCCAGTGTGCGCTGCAAACGCTAAGCGGTTCTGCCTTCAACAAATATCTGGCGGACAGGGGAATCACCGTTTGGCCGGCGTTCACCCTGTTTAACCAGCAGGGCCGCCGCGACAGCCAGAATGAACTGGTGGTTGTGCTGCCAGATGGCCGGGCCATTTACGTTGAGCGATTTTCTGCCACGCTGCAAG
>RFJF01000489.1 GCA_003695455.1 Chloroflexota bacterium | reverse complement strand
GGCCAAAACAGTTTCCGGGGCGGTGAATCCAAGCGAGGGGTCTTTCCCTTGAATCGCCAAAGTCAGTTTTTGCCCGTGCGTTTCGGCAACGGCTTGTTTTTTGCTGATACGTTTGACCTGAACATTGAATTTCTTGATTTTTTGCTCTTGCATTTCCATTATTTTGTTCTCCTTGAGAAATTTTATTTCAATCCGGTTGCCGGCGCGCCACGCACCACCAGCACGGGACACGGGGCATGTTTGGTTACATTTTCAACCGTACTGCCAAATAGCAATTCCTCCAGACTGTGCTTTCCGTGCGAACCCACGACAATCAGCGTCGCATCTATTTCTTTGGCAACGCGCACAATCTCCTTCCACGGTGTCCCCACGCGCAGGAGCGTATTCACAGGCACAGTGGTTTCGCCCAACGCTTCCACCGTGTGTTTCAGGTGATCTTGAACACGCTGTTCGTACTCTTTTTCCAAACGATGTTCCATTTCTTCAACCTGTGTTGAGGGGATGAAAGGGTCTGGTATATTGCCCAGGATGATGGGCAGGTCTTCCGGGTCTACGACGGTCAGGGCGTATAGACTGCCCTCACTGCATTGAACGCATTGAAGTGCCCGTAGCCCGGCATTATGCGCGTGTTCAGAGAAATCGGTGGCCCATAAAATTTTCTTGAACATCATTCTACCCCTTTCGCTGTCACTGCATGGTGATACGGCGCCGGGGCAAACCATTTTTGCAAGCCCGGAGCCAAACGCAGGAAAATAGCCATAAAACTAATCTGGATGATAGGCTTTAACGCCAGCACTAGCACGGTCAACGGGCCAAAGAAGATGGTCGCCAGCGCGAGGGCAATCGAAATATTTTTCCCCGCCGTCCCATAGGCAAAAGCAACCATATCTTCATACGTGAACTTCGCCCAGCGAGAGAACAGCACCGAACCGCTAAACAGCACGGCGTAAAAGAACGTCAGCGGGATGAGAATGATCAAAAAATACTGTGGGTTGTGCAAGACGTTGTTGGCTTCCAGCGCCATCGAAATGAAAACGATGATGTACATGCCCAACATTGAAACGCCCGGCAAAATGGGTTTAACTTCCATAAAACCCTTTTTGCCCCAAAGCCGGAAGATCGCCCGGCGAGTCAAATCGCCCAGAATGAGCGGCACCACCACCGCCAGCAGAATTTGTTTGAACATTGCCAGGGCATCAATCTGCACATACACGCCCGCCAAAATCGGCATCCACACCGGAATCATCACAATGCTCACCAGCAAACTGAGCGCCACAATCACCAGCGACAGCGCCACGTTGCCTTTGGCGTAGCCCGTCCAGCCGGCAACCATACCCGCACACGGAACCGTACCCGTCAAAATCAGCCCGACGGCAAAATCGGGGCGGTCACGAAGGAAAAGGTAGGCCAACAGCGCCGCCAGTAAGGGCGAAAGCACAAAGTTAAAGAGCATCGACAGGCTGATGAGCTTCAGGTTCATCATCGCTTTGCCCACTTCTTCAATGCGCAGGCCAATCATCATTGGGTAGAGCATGATGAACAGGGTCAGGGTGGTGTACGATTTCAATCCTTTGGCGGCGGCAGGATTTGCCCAGCCAAAGGCCACGCCCAGAATAATTGAAAGCAACAGGAAAATAACCAGGTTGGTTTGGATTATTTTCGCGGCTTTTTGAAGTTGTTTGACCATCAGATGTATCCTTTTGCTTGTTTTGATTTCCCATCGGTGGGGTAGACGGCCCCCGATGATTGCAAAGATCATCAGGAGGCCGTCACAGGCCGGTTATTTTTTCACCCTGAACGCATATATTTCCGGATTTTCCCGGATTGTTTTCTTTACATCGCGCAAAATCTTTTTCTCTTGAATCAGGTGCCGCACATATCCCGGTGAGGGGAACTCAATCGCGTCCCGGTCGCAGATTGTGCCGCAGGTGCTGCAACCCACCATGCAATGCAGGGGGTTGGCTACCACGGCTTTTTTGGTTTCGTAGTTAAAGGCAAATACATTGCGCCCGCACGATGTCACGCATAGGCCGCACCCCATGCAGCGCTCGGCCACAACGGTAGGGTGCCAGTCAATTTCCTCTCTGGGCACACCGTGCCAGGGGGCAGTTAGATTTTTTCCATTTGCACTCATTGTTAATCTCCTTGAATTTCAGTCAACTTTAATCAAATTAGGCCTGAAAATAGAGTACAAACGGATTGCAGGCGGTGGACGGCGGACACCGGAGCCGCATTTTCGATGGCATCGATAACAGCTTGTTTTACACTGATGCTTTTTACATCTCACGATTAGCCTCCCTGGGGCAAAGAGACAGCCGCCCCAAAGGCAAATAAATCGGTTAACCCTTTTTGTGACGCAACCGGGCGGGCCAGGGTAAAATACTCGTGGCAGGCCAGACGTTGCGCTTCTTCCTCCGGTGGGCCAGAGAAGGGGGGATTCTGGCTGGCGTGGCATTGCATAGCCCGCACTTTGGTAACCAGGTATTCGTTCACGTCAATGGCTGCTACCGGCCCGCCGGCAATTTTAGATGAAGGCGTAACCCCGCAGCCTTGCCGGGTAGCCTCTGATGGCGCGATATAGAATAATCGCGCCCCGGTTAATTTGGCTCGGTCAAACGCCTGGGTGGTAAAGTGGTGAATGGCAATGTGGTCCGGGTGGCCTGAGATTCCGTCCGGTCCAAACGTAATGACAACATCCGGGCGAGTTTCCCACATAAGCGTAACCAGTTGGGTCAACACATAGTCCGGGTTGGCTGTAGCTAATTGGCCGTCTTGATACCCCAAAAAGCGCACGCCGGCCAGCCCCAGCACATTGGCCGCGGCGCGGAGTTCGCGCTCCCGGATTTGGGCTGCTTCAACCGGCGACTTGCCGGGGATACCGGCCTCGCCGCGGGTGGCGCAAACCAGTTCAACCCGCGCGCCCCGCATCGCGTATTTTGCTAACGTCCCGCCCATCGGGAAACTTTCATCATCAGGATGGGCGAGCACAACCAGTAATGTCCCGTTCATCATAATTACGCCATCCTTTAAACCATTCCCAGCATCACAAAACCACTCCACACGGCCAGCCCTCCGGCAAATACCCAGAGCAAATCCCATTTGAAGGAGCGAATGGCGACAAAAGCGCCGGCGGCCATCACCATTGAGGCCGGCCCGCCAATGCCAATACCGCCCAAGCGGATGAGTACCACCGCCAGCAAGCCCACAAACGCGGCCAAAACCCCGGCCAGCGCGCCTTTTACCACGGCAAGATTGCGCACCCGGCTAAAAACCTCAGTAAAGATGAGGGTCATTACAAAAGAAGGCGCAAACATGGCAAACGTAGCCAGCAAGCCGCCCCACATGCCGCCCAGTTTGTAGCCAATAAAGGTGGCAATAATGAGGAATGGGCCGGGCGTAATCTGACTCAGGGCGATACCATCCACAAATTGATTCATGGTCAGCCAGTGGTGCGTATCCACGGCATCGGCTTGAATCAGCGGTAAAATGGTCATGCCGTTGCCAAAGGCGATTGCCCCAATTTTGAATAAGGACAGCCCCAGCCGGCCCACCTCGGAATTAAGCGACCAGGCCAGCCCAACCCCGGCCATCACCACCACCAGCGCCAGCGCAATACCGGCCCAGCGGCGGGTTGAAACCGATTCATCACGCCAGGGTCGGGGCTGTTCTTTTGCCGGTTTACCCGCAGTCTGCGGGCGAATAAAGACAGCGCCCGCCGCCAGAGCAATCAGCACAATTAACACGGCGTTAGCCTTGAATACCAGCGCGGCAAAGGCAGCCAGCATAACGGCCGCTTCTAAACGGCCCTTGATGGCCCGCTGTCCAAATTCCAGAACAACATTAATGAGAACGCCGACCACCAGCGCCTCCAGCCCCAAAAACAGGGGTTGCACCCAGGGTAAACTGCCGGCGGCAAAATAGGCGGCAGACAGGGCCAGCATTAAAATCAGGGTAGGAATTATAAATCCCAGGGTAGCTACAACCGCACCCGGCACGCCTCGAACTTTGTAACCGGCGTAGGCTGTAAAATCTATCATCATCGGGCCGGGATAGAGTTGAACCAGGGCCAGGCCCTCGTTCATTTCTTCTTCTGTCAGCCAGTGGTTGGTCAGCACCAGTTTTTTTAGTTTTTGCAAAATGGCAAAGCCAAAGGCTGTCAGGCCCACCTGCAAAAACGCCAGCCAGATGGTCCACAAACTTACCTGCGGGCGCGATTCAATGGGGGTGGCTGCCGGCGTTGCCGCCGTAATAGAATCCGTTGTCATTCCCACTCGGTCTCCAATTTGGCAAACATATCCGCCGCCCCGGCAAACACCCGCGAGGCTTCGGCAAAGCGAGCGATTTTGTACACTTCCAGCAGTTTCTCTTTGCCGATACCTTCGGCGCGGGCTTTGTTGAGCATGGCCTCAATGCAGCCTTGACTGCCGGTAGCCAGGGCAATGCCCAGATAAATCATGGTGCGCGTTGGTTCGTCCAGCGCGCCCTCCGGCGGCATGGCAAAGGCGCGGTCTACGGCCTGCCGCACCACCATCTCCGGCATCACTTTGGCCGCGTTCTGCACGGTGCGCGGCACAACGCCATTCATCATCTTTTCCATCCGTTTCATCACTTGTTCGGGAGTTGGTTGTTGGTTGTTCATTGTTATTCTCCGTGTATTTTTAATTTATTTATGCCCACGCTATCCACAAAAAGCGGATACCGACCAGCACCAGGATGGGCGCTACAATCAGCGCCACTATTTTATTTAATTTGGGCGACCAGAATTTTGCTACGCCTAAAGCGGTTAACGTAATAATGACAAATTCATACATCGCCAGTAATAAATCGGCAGGCGACAGGGATTGTCCCACCGCAATCTGAGCGCCAATGGCCGCCCAAGCAGCGGTTGATACGCCCAGCGCGGCCAGGGCGTACGCTCGCATGGGGTGATGCCCCAACGCCCAGTTGTAAACAGGCACTTTGAAAGGTTTGCCGCCTGCTGACAGAAAACCCGCCAGGATACCTCCCGCAAACGCTACCGGCGCTAACCATGCCGGGTGCGCTTTGCTCTCTCGTTCCGGGACGGGTTTGATTAACACCAGGCGCGCGCCTACCAAAATGGCGTAAATGCCCAGCACGCCCAGCAGCGCCGAAGCGGAGGCGGCCATACCCAAAAGCCGCCCAATAACACCACCCACCACCGCCGAAACCACAATCATTGCCCAATGGTGGCGCACGCTCAACAAAGCGTCGGATTGGCGCAAAACCATCATCACCGCGGCCAGACCCACCACTATCAGGTTGATAGTGATGGCCCGGCCAATAGGCAGGCCCATCATGCTGACCAGTAAAATGACCAGAAAAAAGCGGTCAACCCACGATTTGATGGAGCCGGTGACAAAACCGACAATGACGCCGGCTATCAAGCCTTGTATGAGTAGTAGAAACATTGTTTGGCATATCTCCTCGTATAAAACAGGGTGTATGGAGGGCAAAGCCTGCTTTGCTTGTGCAATTTGGCAGAGCAAGCTTTAGCCGGTAAGCTAATTCAATGATTGTTGAAATATATGGCGAAAAAAATCAGAATCGTCAATCTCCGTTCCGGCGAGGAGTCTGTGCCTCGCCGGAACGGGGAAACGATGCCGGGTTACGCCGGCTGGTGGGCCAGAGCTTCCACCAGCCAGTTTTTTAGTTCGCTCATGGTGGGCACACGCCCGGAACTGACCAATTTTTCATTGATGACCAACCCGGAGGTGAACATCAGCCCGTAGTCAATGTATTTGTTGTGATCGGTCACTTTTTCAATGGTTGCGCCATCGGCGGCGGGATATTCTGCGGCCACGGCCTCCAGCGCGTCGGCGGTTTTGCGGGCCAGGGTTTCGCAATTGCGGCAGCCGGGGCCAAGCACTTTGATGGTTAACATTGATGAACTCCTTTGTGATAAAAATTTGGTGTCAGGTTGTTTTTTTGCGCAATCTGCGCACAAATCGGTAGACCGATTTGTCCAGTAAACAAGGCGGCAGCCGGGGCAGGTTGCCTGCCGGAGTTGGCCCATCGCCCGTTTTGGTGCGGGCCGCAGTTCCGGCGGCACATCGGCAAAGGGATCGGCGGTGCAGTTGCACCCGGAATTTTCAGCCATCAGCCTGCGCCTACCCCACAAAATTACCGTAGGCCACACCGCTGATGGTGGCCATCACAATCACCAACGATACAAAGACCACTGTTTTTTGATTACCCAGCACGCTGCGAATAACCAGCATATTGGGCAGGCTGAGCGCCGGGCCGGCCAGCAGCAACGCCAGCGCCGGACCTTGTCCCATCCCGTTGCCCATCAGCCCCTGCAAAATCGGCACTTCGGTGAGGGTGGCAAAATACATAAACGCCCCCACAAACGAGGCCACAAAGTTTGACAGCAGCGAGTTTCCGCCCACGGACCAGGCCACCCACTCCGAGGGAATCAGCCCTTCGTGGCCGGGGCGGCCCAGCAAAAAGCCGGACACCAGCACGCCCCAAAAGAGCAACGGCATAATTTGTTTGGCAAAGCCCCAACTCTGCTGCCACCATTCGGAAAGTTCCTCGCTGTTCTCATCGGTGGCGGGCCGGTTGATGAGCAACGCCAGCGCCACCACGCCCACCACAAACGGCACGGTGGGTTGGCCGGCAAACACCAGCGCCGCGATTCCCACTGCCGCGCCGGCCACCAGCATACTGCTCCAGTGGATGCCAAACCAGCGCACCAAAATCAGTGCCAGCACCAGCCCAAACCCGGCGGTGATGACCCAGCGCGCGTTGTAAATGGCGGCCCACAGGGTGTCGCTTTGCTGCGGTTTGCCCCAGTTCACAAAAACCAGAATGCCGACCATGGCCCCAAAATAGACGGCAACCTGCCACAGCGGACGCCGGACCTGCGGTTCCGGCAGGGCCATTTGGGCCTTGCTTTTCTCTTGCTCTTCGCGGCGAAAAATCAGGTGCATCAGTACGCCAATGACAATGCTGAACCCCACCGCGCCCACGGCGCGGGCCACGCCCAGTTGCGGCCCCAGTACGCTGGCCGTCAAAATAATTGCCAGCACGTTGATGGCCGGGCCGCTGTACAAAAAGGCAATCGCCGGCCCCAACCCGGCACCCATGCGGTAAATACCGGCAAACAGCGGCAGAATGGTGCAGGAGCAGACGGCCAAAATTGAGCCGGAGACCGAGGCCACGCCGTAGGCCAGCACCCGGGGGGCGTTGGCGCCCAAATACTTCATCACCGAAGCCTGGCTCACAAACGAGGCAATGCCCCCGGCAATAAAAAAGGCCGGCACCAAACACAAAATCACGTGTTCCTGGGCGTACCACGTTGCCAGTTGTAGTGATTCCATCACTGCGCCCTGAAAGCGGGCGCTGTCTACCGGCAGGTAGTAAATTACCGCAAACCCGCCAATCAATATGGCCAGCCACTTCCATTCCCAGCGGGAGAGGCTTTTTTGCCAGCGTTCTGCCAGCGCGTGCAGTCCGGCAGACAGGTTTGCGCCGGCTGCCTGTTTGGGAGTTGTTGGATGAACAGCTTTCATTGTTTTGAATTCTCCTTGGATATTATTAGTTGGTGGTCACGTGTGACACACGCAGGTTGAGGTTTGTGATGGGAGTCTGGTTTTCACCTTCCGGGCCGCACAAACAGCGCGGTTGCAACCGGTCCGGGTCAAAGAAATCACCAAACCAGGTGCGCCAAAGCGCAATGGCGTCCAAATCAACGGCGTAGTAAATCCAGCGGCCATCCACCGAATCGCGGCGGCTGGTAATCAGCCCGGCTTTTTTTAACACCCGCAGGTGATGCGAGAGCAGGTTAGGCGGCAACCCCAACCACTCGTTCAACTCGCCGTTGCAGGAAACGCCCTGCATCAGCGTATCCAGAATTCGCAGGCGGTTGGGATCGGCCAGCGCCTTTAAAACTACAGCAATTTCGTCAAAGGTTCGGGTGGGTGTTGCAATCGTCATTATTTTCTCCGGTAAACTATTTCAATGACCGTTGAAGTAAACTCGCAAAAAAAAGAAAACTAATTCAATGGATGTTGAAATAATTTTATACTGTTTGTAAATTTCTGTCAAATGACAAATGTCATTAAACGAATGTGACATTTGTCACCGCACGGTTTTGCGGAGATTTAAAGGCCGGGAATCATAATAACGCCCTGACTTGACGAATAACAGGGGATATGGTAAAGTTATCGCCTGACTTGTGGGGGCTTCTATGCGCCATTTACCCCCACTTTTATTATGCCACAAGACAAATGGTTCAGCCCTGAGGAGCAGAGGGAGAAGTAGTCATAAGCGCAAGAGACGAACGCAGAATCAATGAAGAAATCAGGTCTCCGGAAGTGCGCCTGATTGGTGTTGACGGGCAGCAACTGGGGATCATGCCAACCGAAAAGGCTCTGTCTATTGCTCACGAGCATAACACAGATTTGGTGGAGGTTGCGCCGGCAGCCAAGCCACCCGTTTGCCGGTTGATGGATTACGGCAAGTTTCTGTACGAAGCGCAAAAACGGGAACGTGACGCCCGGAAAACGCAGACCAAGGTTGAGATTAAAGAAATCAGGCTGCGTCCAAAAACCGGTGAGCACGACATCAACTACAAGTTGAAACGGGCCAGAACTTTTTTGGAGCGAGGCGCAAAAGTGCGGGTTCGTTTGCGGTTCCGTGGCCGCGAAGTCACTCACCCCGAGGTTGCGCTCGATTTGATGGCCCGGATTGCCAGTGAACTGGAAGATGTAGCCATTGTGGAAAAACGCCCTGCTAAAGAGGGTATGACGATGTTAATGATTCTTGCGCCTAACAAATAGCCCGTAATCGCGGTTGTGTGAATACCGCTGGAAAATTGTGAAAAGGATAGAATACCATGCCAAAGATGAAAACCCACAAATCAACAGCCAAACGGTTTAAATACACCGGTTCCGGCAAATTGATGCGCACCAAAATTGGCAAAAGCCACCTGCGCCGCCGCAAAAGCAAACGCGTGAAATACCAGTTTGATTCAATGCTCGAAGTAACATCAGACGGCGCCAAAAAACGTGTCCAGAAATTGATTCCTTACGCCAAAAAAGGAAAGTAGAGGTTTATTGTGAGAGTTAAAACCGGACCAGTTACGCAACGACGACACAAAAAAGTACTTAAATTGACCAAAGGCCAGCGTGGCAGCAAGCACCGCCTGTTTAAACGCGGTAATGAAGCCATGATGAAATCGCTGGAGTACGCCTACCGTGACCGGCGTAACCGAAAACGCGATTTCCGCCGCCTGTGGATTGCCCGAATCAATGCCGCTACCCGCCAAAACGGTATGAGTTACAGCCAGTTTATGTACGGGCTTAAACAAGCCGGCGTTGAACTTGACCGCAAAGCACTGGCAGACATTGCCGTGCATGATGCTTCGGCGTTTGGGCAACTGGTAGAAACTGCCAAAGCCGCCATTTAAGTAACCCTGAGCAAACACCAAAAAGGCGGGCGCATGCCCGCCTTTTTTATTTGCTTTCTCTCGCAGCCCCCCCAATTAACACCTACGGCAATTCATTTGCAACCGGCGTGTACGCTTCTGCGGTGTATTGCGCTTTTGGATTCCACACCATAAAACCGCTGCTGCCGGCATCAAGACAACCCCTGATTTGCGCCTGAATTTCAGCTTTGCCAAACGTGCGTTTGTCAAAGTAGTAATCCTGAAAATCCTGAATCCAGGGCCGGACCTCACAGCCGAGCGGGGCCAACCGTTCCACAGCCCGCAGAGCGCTGTTTTTTACCACCTCGTACGGGTGTTCCACCGAAATTTTGAAGCCCGGAATCCCTTTGTGAAGCGTTGACGGAAACAGCATTGGGCATAGAACGTCCAGATACTCGGCCATTTTTTCAATGTCCTGCCCAATAACGCTGTCATCTTTTCGCCAGCAGGCATACCCCAGCGTGCGCGCCGATACGCGAACCCCAAACGGCCGCAACTGACCTCGCGCCGCGCTCAAAAACCCGGTAATGGCGGCCACGCGGCTTTTCTTGTTGGCTTCCTGTGCAAATTGCGGGGGCTGCGTTTTGCCAATTGACGGAAACCGCACCGAGTCAAACTGGATTTCGTCAAACCCCAGCCGGGTGGCTTCTACGCCAATTTGCGCGTTGTAATTCCACACGGCTTCCTGAAACGGGTCGCACCAGTGGGATTTTTTAGCATCCTGCCAAAGTTGACCGGTTTCAGTTTTTGCGGCCAGTTCCGGATGACTTTTTGCCAGCAGATTGTCTTTGAATGTAACAATCCGGGCAATGGTGTAAATATTGCGGTCTTTTAACGCCGACATAAACGCGTTAAAATCGGTGGCGGCAGGCCGCGCTGCTTCAATTTCATGGGCGGTGGTGTTTTGGGTGGGAAAGCTGATCCAGCCGTGGTCGCCTTTTACATCAATGACCACCGCGTTCAGTTCTGTCTGATCAAGCAGGTTGAAGATTTGCCGGCGGGTTTCATCGTGCCCCAGGGCAAAATAGCTCACATAAATGGCCCGTACCGTATCCGGCGCGGCAGCCGGCGGGGGCGCGGAATCGGTTGTGGCGCCGGGCTTTGCCCCGGACGGCGGCATGATGACGCCGGGGATGACCAGCTTTTGCCCCACGTGGATTAGCGCCGGGTCGGCTAAATCATTGGCTTCAATGAGTTCACGCACGGTAATGCCGTAGCGTTTGGCAATGGTGTTCAGCGTATCGCCGCCGGCTACGGTGTAAATAAACGGCTCCTCGGCCGATGGTTCTACGTGGGGGGGCGCAACTTTTGGCGTTTCAGGCTCCGGTTCAGGGCTGCGCAATGTATAGCCGGGGATAACCAGTTTTTGGCCGGGAAAGATGCGGTTGGGGTCATCAATCTGATTGGCCTCGAATAATTTTTTGACGGTCAGGCCGTAGCGTTTGGCAATGGCGTTGTAGGTGTCGCCGCGCTGCACTTCGTAACGGAAGGGCATGTCTTGTTCCGGGGCGGCGGCAGGTGTTAGCGTTTCTGCAAGGGGAAGCTGGGCCGCTTCTTCTGTGGCTTCTGCCGGCGCGTGAGGCGCGGTGGGTTCGGTTATTTCCGGCGGTGTGGGAGCGGTTTCCAGCCATCCGGCATCTTTATCTGGCGGGGGCGCAACAGATTCAGCTTCTTGTTCAGGGGCCGGGGTGGGTTCCGGCTCTGGTTTTGCCGCCGGTTCCGGAGGGGTCCATGGCTCGGGCTCGATGATGGGGGTCAGCGGTTCGGCAGATTCAGGTGGACTGACCGGCTCCGGTTCCGGTACGGGTTCCGGTTCGGCGGTGGTTACTTCTTTGGCCGGCAGGGGAACTTCAACATCCGGGGCCGCCGGTGTTTTTGGGCGCGGTTTATCTGAAACCAGATGCTCGTAACCTTCTGGTGGTTCGGCGCCCAGCCAGACCATAAATTTAATGTAGAGGTCGTTGAAAAAACTCATAGTTGCGCCTCGATTAAAATTGGGGCAATACCTGGGTGTGCCGGAAAACCTGACACGGCACTGCACCTCAGATTTTAAGGTTGAATTGGGTCAATTATACCATAGCCCGGCATTCAATTCAACATAATCATAGAATTTTACATAAAAAAAGGCGATGCCAACCGGCATCGCCCTGTGGTAACTGTAGCGGGGTTATTTTTTCTGTTCCTGGTCATCTTCCATTTTTTCCAGCAAATTGCCCAGGGTGTTGAAAATGTCAATTGGAACCGGGAAGATGAGGGTGGAGTTTTTCTCCACTGCAATTTCAGTGAGGGTTTGCAGGTAGCGCAACTGAATAGATGCAGGATGCGATCCAATAACCTTGGCGGCTTCGGCCAACTGTTTTGAGGCGTCGTATTCGCCGCTGGCGTGGATGACTTTGGCCCGTTTTTCGCGCTCGGCTTCGGCCTGTTTGGCCATGGCCCGCTGCATGGTTTGCGGCAATTCCACGTCTTTCACCTCTACCAGCGAGACTTTCACACCCCACGGTTCGGTTTGGTCATCAATAATGTGCTGAAGTTGCTCGTTGATTTTTTCGCGGTGGGCCAGCAGTTCATCCAGTTCGCTTTGCCCAATAACGTTTCGCAGGGTAGTTTGGGCAATTTGCCAGGTGGCGCGGCGATAATCTTCAACCTGAATAATGGCTTTGCCGGGGTCCAGCACCCGAAAGTAGACCACGGCGTTTACTTTGATGGTCACGTTATCGCGTGAAATGGCCTCCTGGGTGGGTACATCCAGTGTGACGGTTCGCAAATCTACTTTTTGCATCTTGTCAACAAAGGGGATGATGAAGAAAATACCCGGCCCTTTGGCGCCCACAAAACGCCCCACCCGAAAAATGACGCCGCGCTCGTATTCCTGCACAACTTTGACGGCGGAGAACAGCAAAAATATGACAATGATACCAACAAATCCCAGACATGGGATTAAACCTAACAGGGCTTCCATTGATATTACCTCCTTGTAGTTTAATGATAGATTGTGCTTGTTGGGTAGTTCACCGGGCTAACGGTGTAAGATAATTATATCGCAAGCCGGGCAAAACACAACCGGCGCAGAGAACGCCGGGAACGCAAAGTTTACATGGTTCACATATCCCGGAAAACAGTTTTACAAATTGATTTGCCTTGTTGGCTCTGATGTGAAACGTGTTGCGTGTTTCATGTGCCGTTAAAGCTCAAAATTACACACAATACGCAACACGCAGGTTGCAGAAAACAGTCTGGAATTTATAAAGATGACACAGTATGCAAATGAACCACACCCAAAGCCTTACCTCTGCAACTTTGCATTTTTTTGGCCAGATAAAAATTTGCTGAAACACACCCTTGCTGAGTTTTCTTTTTGTTGCCGGCATCATTATAATAAAATTGTAGAAAGTTTCACATTGAGTTTGTCCAATGCAGAGAGGCGGCCAATGAGTCAATTTATTCAACTGGCATGGCGAAATATGTGGCGCAACTGGCGGCGAACGTTGATTGCGGCTGTGGCTATTGTGCTGGGGTTGATCCTGCTCATTTTTCTGGATGCGCTGATGAAAGGGTCTGACCAGGCTATTTTTGGCAATGCGGTGCGATTGTACGGCGGCAATGTGCAAATTCACGCGCCTGGTTTCAGAGATAAAGCTCGACGCCTGCCTTTGATTCCGCTGGACGACGGCGACATGGTGGTAACAACTGTGCGCGCCCAGCCGGATGTGGTGGCTGTATCCAGACGAATTAACACCGGCGGCATGGTTAGCAGCAGCCAGGGGGCCTACCCGGTGAGCATCACCGCCATTGAGCCGGATGCCGAAGCGCCGGTGAGCCTGGTAGCCGAAAACATTACCGCCGGACGTTTTCTAACTCCCGATGACGGCGACGCCATTTTGATTGGGCAGGAAATGGCTCACCTGCTCAATGTTGGCGTGGGAGACCGGGTAACACTGCTGGGCAAGCGCAAAGACGGCTCTATGCGCCAGCGCACTATGACGGTGGTGGGCATTTTTAACCTGGGTATGGGCGATGCGGAAAAAGGGCTGGTGTATATTAACCTGCCCACGGCCCAAAAATTGTACAACCTGCGCAATCAGGAAACAGAAATTGCCGTAACTCTGAACCGGGTGGGGCAGGAAGAATCGTTGATTGCCGCCCTTCAGCCCAATTTGCCCAATTACGAGGTTGATTCTTTTGATACCCTGCGCCCGGAAATTCGCCAGATATTAGAGCAAAAGAGTGCGTTTCTGGCAATTTTTGGCCTGATTGTGCTGCTGATGGCCGGGATTGGAATTCTCAATTTGATGCTGATGGCCGTGTACGAGCGCACCCGCGAGATGGGCGTTTTGGCCGCACTGGGTATGAAAGGACGCCAATTGATGGTTTTGTTCTTGCTGGAAGGGATGTTTATCGGCGTGGTTGGCGCTGTTATCGGGTGTGTGCTTGGTTGGCTGTTGGTGCTGGCGGTGGGGCAGGTGGGCATTGATTATTCAATGGCGCAGGGCACCGGCGATATTACCGCCCTGATTGGCAACCGGCTGTACCCCAGCATTCCGCCGGCTAACATTGTGGCCTATGGCGCGGTTGCGGTGTTCATTGCGGCGCTGGCTTCGTTGATTCCGGCGTGGCAGGCTTCGCGTAGCGAGCCGGCAAAGTCTCTGCATCACGTGTGAGGAGAAGGACCATGGCAATTAAAAAATTCTGGACCATTGCCTACCGTGATTTAATTCGCAACCGCCGGCGAACTGTTTTGACTCTGTTGGCGGTTGCCCTGGGCATGATGGTGCTGATTATGATGAGCGGTTTCATTGCCGGCGCGTTTTCCGGGGCGCTGCGCGACAACATTCGGCTCAACACCGGCCATTTGCAGTTGCGCGCCGATTCGTATGAAATTGAAAAGATGAG
>RFJF01000488.1 GCA_003695455.1 Chloroflexota bacterium | reverse complement strand
GGTCAGGGTGTCGCCGGCAGAGGCTTCGATGACATCGGCGGCTACCGGCTCGGTTTCAGCCACCGGTTCGGTTTCAACCACGTCCACAGGCTGAGCCGGCACGTCTTGGGTTTGGGCCAGGGCTTCAACCTGCACCATCACGTTAACCGGGTCGCTGGCAACGCCCTTCACGTTCACCGCCTGCGCCTGAATAATGTGGCTGCCCGGCACGTCGGGCGTCCACGATTGGCCGACGATGAAAGTCTGCTGGTTGGGGTCGGCGGCCACGCTGGCGTAGGGTTGGCCGTCAATCTGCACGTCAATCCGGGCCAGTCCCTCGGAGTCAGCGGCGGCCACCTGCATCGAGATGGATTGGCCGGTCACAAATCCGCCGTCTACCTGCGGCACGTCAACCTTTACCACGGGTTTGGCGGGCTGCGCGCCAATCAGGCCGCAGCCGGTGGTGAACAGTACAAACATCAAACTGCTTATTAAAACTGAAAAATAATTTCTGCGTTTCATCGGTGATCCCCTTTCTTTCTGAACGCTGCTGCGTCCGGTGAATTTTACGCCTCTATCGTACCAAAAACGCAGGGGAATCACAGTCAAACTGATGACAGGCAGGCGATGAAATGTATCACAAGCGGGGTGTCACGGGGATTACAGCGCAGGTGTGGAACAGGTCACACAGCAGCGGAGATGCTACCGGCAGCGCGCGGCCAGCGCGTCGCGGTTGTGAACTGTAATGCGGTAGCGGCGGTCCACAGAGATGTATTTGAGCCGCTTGTAGCTGACCATCACCTGGTTAATGCGCTCGCGGGACGCGCCGGTCAGGTCGGCCATATCGCTCTGGGTCAGCCGGATGGGGATGAAAACGCTGCCGTCTGCGGCGGGTTGGCCGTACTGCTGGGCAAAGGCCAGCAGTTGCCGGGCCACGCGGCCGTACACATCCAGCGTTGCCAGCGACTGGATTTGCTCGTTAGCCAGCCGCAGCCGCTTGGCCAGAATGTGCATCAGGTTGGTGGTGACGGCGTGCATACTCTGCAAACATTCCTGAAATGTGGCCCGGTCCATCCACAGCAGGCTGCTTTTTTCCAGCGTCACCACGTTGGCCGAGCGGCCGGCGCTGTCTACCAGACTCATTTCGCCCACGGTGTCGCCGGGGCCAAGGATGGCCAAAATCACTTCGGTGCCGTCGAGTCGCTGGGTGTAAATTTTGAGCGTCCCCTCCAGCACCACGTAAATGACTTCGCCGGGCTGTTCGGCCATGGCCAGGTTACTGCCCGCGCGAAACTCTCGCCGGTGCAGGTGTTCAGACAGCCACGCCAGTTCGGCCGGCGACAAATTTTGGAACAGGGCAATCTGGCCCAAGGTTGCGGTATCGTTGACAGCAGACATACTTCTATTTTAGGGGGATGGGCCAGCGGTGGCAAGTTGCGCGGCGCAATATCCCTCATATTTTTTGTTGCAACCCCGCCTTTGTGTTACAATAACAGCTTCGCCAGAAATTATGTTCTAATATGTCAAGTGGAATCAATGTTGCAGAGATGCAGAGGCGCAGGGAAACAGGGGAACACTTGGGCCTGGAGTGTTGAACATGGCCGGTTATGAAGATATGGCATTGTACCAACTGGCAAAAAAACTGGCCATAGAAATACACCAGCTCACACTCAATGATCTGCCCAAATTTGAGATGTACGAGGAAGGGAGTCAAATTCGGCGGTCAAGTAAATCCGTCGTCGCCAATTTTGTGGAGGGGTACGGCCGCCGTCAATATACCGCCGAATACATCAAATTCCTGACCTATTCACTTGGTTCCTGCGACGAAACAAAAGCCCATCTGGAATTACTGCATGAAACCGGCTCACTTACAACCAAAAATTTCAACAGACTGTATGGCAACTATCGAAAACCTGGTGCAATGATTTACAACCTGCGTAAAGCAGTCATCAACGGCAAAGCAACCTGAACACTCACAAACTCCCGTCACCCTGCTACTCTGCTACCCTGCCACCCTGCTACTTTGCTACTTTGCTACTCTAAATCTGGAGTTACCTGAAAATATGTCCCAATCCAACAAAATTGTTGTAAAAGGCGCTAAAGAACACAACCTGAAAAGCATTGACCTGGATATTCCGCGCAACAAAATGGTGGTCTTTACCGGCGTCAGCGGCAGTGGAAAATCATCGCTGGCGTTTGACACCCTTTACGCCGAAGGCCAGCGCCGCTACGTGGAAAGCCTGTCCAGCTACGCCCGCCAGTTTTTGGGCCAAATGGAAAAACCCAAGGTTGATTTCATCGGCGGCCTCAGCCCGGCCATTGCCATCGAGCAAAAAGTGGTCAGCAAAAACCCGCGCAGCACCGTGGGAACCGTGACCGAGGTGTACGATTACATGCGCGTACTCTTTGCCCGCGTGGGTACGCCCCATTGCTACAACTGCGGCCGGGAGGTCAAACCCCAGACCAGCCAGCAAATTGTGGAGCAGGTTTTGGCCTTGCCGCCGCGCACCCGGTTTCAACTGCTGGCCCCGGTAGCCAAAGGACGCAAAGGCACCTTTGAAGATTTCTTTGCCCAGGCCCGCAGCGACGGATTTGCCCGCGCCCGCGTTGACGGCGTCATCTCGGAACTGGAGCAGCGCTTCAAGCTGGAAAAAAACAAAAAGCACAACATTGAGCTGGTGGTGGACCGGCTGGTCATCCCCGAGGAGCCGGATGACAGTTTTGAGAGCCGGCTGGGCGATTCGGTGGAAACGGCGCTCACCTGGGGCGACGGCCTGCTGGTGGTTGACGTAATTGACGGCGAGGAGATGGTACTCAGCGAGAAAAACGCCTGCCCCCACTGCGGCCTCAGCTTTCCCGATTTGACCCCGCAAATGTTCAGTTTCAACTCGCCGCTGGGCGCCTGCCCAGACTGCAACGGCCTGGGCATCCGCTTTGAATTTGACCCGGACCTGTTTGTCAACCCGGCCAAATCCATCAACCAGGGGGCCGTGCTGCCGTGGGGCGAAATTGCCAAAAAGAAAAGTTGGGCGCGGCAGATTGCCCGGCAAATCGCGCAGCGATTCAAGATCAGTCTGGACCAGCCGTGGCACAGCCTGCCGGAACGGGTGAAAACGCTGATTCTACACGGCGACCCGAACATTAAATTTTCCTACCAGAGCGAAAATTTCCACGGAAGCTGGCCCTACGAGGGCGTAATCAACGCCACCAAACGGCGCTACAAAGAAACCGGCTCCGAAGGCATGCGCGAATATTACAGCCGCTACCTCAGCCAGCAGCCCTGCACCGCCTGCGGCGGCCAGCGCCTGCGCGCCGAAGCCCGCGCCGTGACGCTGGGCGGGTGCACCATCACCGGTGTCACAGAAATGACAATTGCCCAGGCGTTTGACTGGATTTGCAGTTTGATGGGCGAACAGGCCGGCCAAAGCGCCAAACTTTCGGCGCAGCAGTTGGAGGTGGCCGAAGAGCTGCTCAAGGAAATCCGCGAGCGGCTCAAATTTATGCTGGATGTGGGGCTGTACTACCTGACGCTGGACCGGCCCGCGCCCACCCTGTCCGGCGGCGAAGGCCAGCGCATCCGGCTGGCCTCGCAGATTGGCTCCGGGCTGGTGGGGGTGATGTACATTCTGGATGAACCGTCCATCGGCCTGCACCAGCGCGATAACCGCCGCCTGCTTGAAAGCCTGCTCCGCCTGCGAGATTTGGGCAACACGGTGCTGGTGGTGGAACACGACGAAGAAACCATGGAAGCCGCCGACTGGATTATTGATTTTGGCCCCGGCGCGGGCATCAAGGGCGGGCAGGTGGTGTTTCAGGGGCCGCCGGCCAAAATAAAGCGCGCCCGCAAATCGCTGACCGGACGCTACCTGTCCGGCAAGCTGGCGGTGGTCAGCGGCAACGGGCGGCGCAACCCCAACGGCCGCTGGCTGGAACTGGGCGGCGTAACGCACCACAATCTGAAAGAGGTTGAGGCCCGTTTTCCGCTGGGCTGTTTCACCTGCGTCACCGGCGTCAGCGGCAGCGGCAAAAGCAGTTTGGTAACGCAAACGCTCTTTCCGGCGCTGGCCCGGCAGTTGCATCGCAGCCAGGAACGGCCCGGCCACTTTGAACGGCTGACCGGGCTGGAGGCGGTGGATAAAGTCATCCACATTACGCAGGACCCCATTGGCCGCACACCGCGCAGTAACCCGGCCACCTACGTAAAAGTGTGGGACGATATTCGCAAGCTGTTTTCTGCCACGCCCGAAGCGCAGGCGCGGGGCTACAAACCGGGCCGCTTCAGTTTTAACGTGAAGGGCGGTCGCTGCGAAGCCTGCTCCGGTCACGGCCAAAAGCTGGTAGAAATGCACTTTCTGCCGGATGTGTGGGTCACGTGCGATGTTTGCCACGGCCTGCGCTTTAACCGCGAAACCCTGCAAGTTAAGTACAAAGGCAAAACCATTGCCGATGTGCTGGACATGGACGTGGCCGAGGCGCTGGAATTTTTTGAGGCTATTCCGCGCATCAAACGAATTTTGACCACCCTGCACGATGTGGGGCTGGATTACATAAAACTGGGACAGAGCGCCACCACCCTCTCCGGCGGCGAG
>RFJF01000487.1 GCA_003695455.1 Chloroflexota bacterium | reverse complement strand
CCGCCATGCCGCCAAAAAAGAGATGGCCGGCCGGGTGGCAGACTTGCGCACCCAACTGACCGGCGCGCTGACCAGCCAGTTTAACAAAGAACTGAACGGCAGCCTGGGCCGCATCAATGATGCCGTTGCACCCTACACCCGCTTTGTTCGTGCCGAACGGGAAAAGTTGCAGCAGCGGCAATCTGAATTGACTGACGCCCAGCAAACCCAGGGCCGTCTGCGCGCCGAAATCGAATCGCTGGTGGCGTAGGGTAGTTCATCATTCTGTAATCTGACATCTGGAATCTGGAGTCTGACACATTGCCCACGCCAACGTTATTGGTAACCGGCGGCAGCAGTTACCTGGGGCATTATTTGCTCCCCGCCGCCGCCGAACAGTTCAATCTGGTTGCGGCCTGTCACACACACCCGCAAAATATTCTCGCCGGTAAATCCGTTTCCTTCGATTTAACGAATCAGGCCGACGTCCGGCGCGTCATCACCCAACTACGACCGCAGGCCATCATTCATGCGGCGGCTATCAACCCCGGGCAGGGCGATGCAGCGCGAATGACCGCCGTCAACACCGAAGGCTCGCGGTTTGTGGCGCAAGCAGCCGCCGAGGTTGGCGCGCGGCTGGTTCACGTCTCCACCGATGTGGTTCACGACGGCCACCACGCCCCCTACAGCGACGACGCGCCGCCCGCCCCGCTGAACGATTACGGCCGTTCCAAAGCCGCCGCCGAAGCGGCGGTGCTGGCCGCCTGCCCGCAGGCGGCGGTGGTGCGTATTTCGCTGATTTACGGGCTGTCGCGGATGGACCGCGGTACGGCGGGCTTTGTGCAGCGGCTGGAATCGGGCCAAACGCTGACCCTGTGGCGTGACGTGCTCCGGCAGCCGGTGTGGGCAGAGTCGCTGGCGGCGGCGCTGCTCAAATTGGTGAATCTGGATTTTGCGGGAACACTGAATGTGGCGGGGCGGCAGGTTCTCACGCGGGAGGAATTTGGGCGCAAAATGCTGGCCTGGTGGAACGTTGACCCGGCCGGGCGGCTGGAATCGGGGCGGGCCGCCGGCAAGTACAACTCGGTGCCGCTGGATTTGCGGCTGCGGGTAGAGCGGGCAGAATCGCTGCTGGGAATGCGCCTGCCCGGCGTGGATGAGGTGCTGGAAACAGCCCCGGCAAATCGTTTACACGGACAGTTCTAACGGCTGCCGCACTTTGACCTCGCGGTTTATCTTTTCCTGTAGTTTTTCCTCTGCCACTTCAAGATCGTATCTCACTTGCAACCGCAGCCAAACCATCGCGCTTGTGCCAAAGTAGCGGGCCAGTCTCATGGCCGTGTCCACGGTAATGGCGCGTTTGCCGTTCACAATTTGACTGATTCGCAGCGCCGGCACACCAATATCCTTGGCTAACCGGTATTGACTCAGCCCCATCGGTTTCATAAAATCTTCCAGCAAAACTTCACCGGGATGTACCGGTGGGAGTCTATCTTCCATTTTCTTATCCTCAACTGTGATAATCAACAATTTCCACGTGACTGATTTCCAGCCACTGTTCGCCGGGGATGTTGAGCAGGCCGTAGCCAAACCTGCCCCACGGAGTCACAATCATATACTGGTTATCCAGCCAAATAACCAACCCCAGCGGCCCGCGCGGCGATGACCCGGCAGCCAGAATTTGCTGCCCGTCCACCGCAAAGCGCGCCGATTTTTCCAGCCATTCCAGTTGATATGTGTGCCAGCCGGTCATTTCAACCGGCACGGGCGCTTCGCTGACACCGATGGCCCGCTGCCCGATGGGCCAGCAGGCGCGGTACAACCGCGATACATTCATCAGCGGCACAGCCAGCGGGGCCAGCGGCAGCAGCGCAAAAAACGGCCAGCGAATGGCGTCGATGGTGGCGGCTTTCCAGCCGGGGCCGGGGGTGCGCACATCGAGCTTCATGTTGGAGGGCGGGGAGCTGTAAAAAAACCAAAGGGCGCGGGGCAGAGCCGGGCGGCGCTTGCCGGTCATCATAAACGGGTCGTTCCAAAAACCAAAACCGGCAGTGCCGCGCAGTTCTCCGGCGGGGTGAGAAAAGCGGGCGCGGACAATCATTTTGAGGGGCGGCCGCCACAGAAAATTACGCCGGGCCAGCGGCTGGTAATCATCAAGCTGGGCGTCTGTGTACTGTTTGGCGGTGGCGTTGCGCGTAACCAGGCGCAGGGTGGGGCCGGTGGGTTCCAGCGCGCCGCCGCCTTTGACAAACGTGCACCACGGCGGGTCAAAGGTCATCCCCGGAGGGAAGTGCTCCAGCGTGACGTGCGTATTTGATTTCGGTGTTACCATGGGCAGTTAACAATGAACAAATGACGAATTACCAATGACGAAT
>RFJF01000486.1 GCA_003695455.1 Chloroflexota bacterium | reverse complement strand
TTGGGTTGGCTGCGGCGGCGCTGTATCTGGTGCTGCGGTTTCAGGGCAGAAATCTGCCGGGGCCGGGCCGTATCTGGAAAAATTTTGCAGTAATGGGTTTTTTTAGCAATGCGCTGCCGTTTGCCCTGTTCAGTTGGGGTGAGCAATACATTGACAGTGCGCTGGCCGCTATTTTGAACGGCACAACCCCCCTGTTTACCATTTTGCTGGCCCACATTTTTATTGGCGATGACCGGCTGACCCTGCCCAAACTGGGCGGTGTGTTGTTGGGGTTTTCCGGGTTGGTGCTGCTTATTTTGCCGGCGCTGTTTGATGGCGTTCACGCCACTACATTGGGGTTGCTTGCCCTGACGGTGGCGGCGGCCAGTTACGGCGTGGCAATTGTTTACTCGCGGCTCAACCTGCGGGGATTACCGCCGCTGGTGGCGCCCACCGCCCAGTTAGCCATGGCTACGGTTTACCTGCTGCCGTTGTCTTTGCTGGTAGAGCAGCCGTATCGCCTGCCGCTGCCGTCGTGGACATCTGCCGGTTCGCTGATTGCGCTGGCGCTGGTGGGCACGGCGTTGGCGTTTGTGCTGTACTACCGGATTATTGAGCACACCAGCGCCACCTATCTTTCAATGGTCACCTACCTGGTGCCAATTTTTGGGGTTACGCTGGGCGTGGTGGTACTCAATGAACAGTTGCAGTGGAATGCGTACGCCGGTTGCGCGCTGATTTTGGTTGGCGTCATGGCGGTGAACGGCCTCTTTAACGGCCTGAAAAATTGGATGCAGCGTCCGGCGGGCTCAACCGCCCGCCCCTGAAGGTTGGTAATCAACCAGAACAAACAAACCCCCGGCGGAGAAATTTGCCGGGGGTTTTTGGTTTTGCTGCGCGTTTGTTTACTTACGTTTCACGGGCGTCAATAACGTGGTCGCCCAGTTTTTCAAGCGTGTCAATGAGCTGCTCCCGGCGCACGTCTACTACTTTGATAACAAGGCCGGTCTGGTCGGGTTTATTTGCCAGCGGAAAAGTGCCCACGCTTAAAATATTGCCGCCCTGCTCAAAAACCGCCTGCGCCAGTTTTGCCAGCACACCTTTGGTGCCGGGTACTTCCATTGTCAGGCGCAAGCCGGGCGTTCCACCACCGAACATGCTCACCAGCGTGCGGAAAATATCGGTTTCTGTGATAATGCCGATGGGGTGATTCTGGTCATCCACTACCGGCAAGCCGCCAATTTTGTGTTCGACCATCAGGTGTGCGGCATCTTCCAGCGTGGTATCCGGCGCGGTGGTAACCACCGAGGTGCTCATTAACCGGTCAATTTTGATTTTTGACATCAGGTAGTTCACTTCCCAAATGCTCAAAGACGTGGCCGGCGACGGCGAGGCAAAGAGCAGGTCGCGCTCGGAAACAATGCCAATCAGCACGCCGTTTTTGTCTACCACCGGCAGCCGCCGAAAATGTTTCTCGCGCATCATGCGCAGGGCTTCCTGAAACGGAAGATCGGTGTTAATGGTGACCACGGGTGATGTCATGTGGTTGCGAACAATCATGGAATATCCTCCTGTAATTAGGGTTGGTTGGATAAATGGCGTTGCAGCGTAACCCAACCGTGGGAGCATTGAGTTATTTTGTTGTTTGGGTGTGAAGGTGTTTGGCCGCATTGTGATGGGCATGGCCAGCCAAAAAATGAGGTCATAACTCAAGCTCCGTTGCAGGGTTACTGCGTGCTTCAGGCAGCAGCGCCTGACTCAATTATATCACAAAGGTTAATTTTGGTCAGAAAATAAAACGGGCAGACCCAAACTTTTGGGCCTGCCCAAAATGTTCTGTGCCGGGCCGGTTAGTCCGGGCGTTCTTCCAAATCAAAAATAGAAGGATGGTGCGAGATACCGCAATTGGGGCAGCCACGTTTGGGGTCCGGAACGGCGCTGAAACATTCGCTGCACCAGCCTTCAACCACGACCTCTTGTTTGAACCCAAAGAATTTTTTGACCACTTTGCCGTCAAGCACCAGCGTGTCAGAGCCGTTGGCCCGCAGAATATCGGGTACGGGGCAGGTTTGGCACAAACCGGGCTGCCACGGCAGGGAATCTTTGCTGCGTTCAATCAGGCGGCAGGACTGCACGTTGCGCCCCCGGTGGAAATCGCCAAAATAAAATTTACATTCTTTGCCTGCGGGTGTTTTCATTTTTTACGTGTCTGCCATCGGAATAAACCGGGAAATGAGTTACGGATTATGGAGTAAGGATTAGGTCTTTACTCCATACTCCCTACTCCCTACTCCATAATCCTCACTTCCCGGCTGCACATGATTTTCTTGCACAAAGACCAGGTTTTTTACGCGAAAGGCCCTGTAAATGCTACCATACACCCCATTTCTGAGAGGCAGCTTAAAGCGGTGGCCGTAGTAAACTACACACGGGTCAGGTATTCGCCGGTGCGGGTATCAATACGAATGGTATCGCCAATGTTGACAAACAGGGGCGTGTTGACCACCAGCCCGGTTGATACGGTGACGGGTTTGCTGGCGCCCTGCGCGGTATCGCCGGCAAAACCAGGTTCGGCGTCAATCACTTCTAAATCTACCGTGATGGGGATTTGAATGTCCAGCGGTTCGCCCTCGTAGGAAGATATTTTCACTTCCATATTTTCAGTGAGGTAGGGGATAATATCTTCAAGCACTTCTTTGTTAATGGCCGGTTGCTCGTAGGTTTCTGTGTCCATAAAATAGTACAGATGGCCGTCGTTGTACAGGTACTGGGCGGTGGCGTGGTCCAGGCTGATATCCTGCACGCGCTCGCCGCCGTTAAAGGTCTTTTCAAAAATGGCGCCGCTGCGCAAATTTTGCACCTTTACCCGAATAGTGGCGCTGCCGCGCGCCGTTTTGTTGTGCGTGTAGTCAAGCACCTTGAAAAGTTCGTTGTCGGCGGTGAACGTGGTTCCCTTTCGCAGGGCATTTGCTTCAATCATTTTTCTGGTCCTCCATAGTTTGTTTGCTGAAATAGTATCAAAACTGTCCGGTTTGGGCAACCGGCAGTGTTGTGTCTGTTAATCAATTAATCAATGCTGCCAAATTCAATCCAGTCATGGGCCACTTGCGGTAGCATATCAAGCCGGCCCCGTCGCTCTTCCACTTCCGGCAGCGAGTCTAAAAATGCCTGACCGTAACTTTTTGAGATGACCCGTTTATCAAAAATGACCACCACACCCCGGTCGGTTTTGGTGCGGATGAGCCGGCCAAATCCCTGCCGGAACATCAAAATGGCCTGTGGAATGGAATATTGGTAGAAGGCGTTGTCAAACGTTTCGGCGCGGGCCGAGACAATCGGGTCGCTGGGCACGGCAAACGGGATGCGGGCAATGACCACGCAACTCAACGCCGGGCCGGGAATATCAACCCCCTCCCAAAAGGAACGGGTTCCCAGCAGCACGGCCTGTTCGGCGTTTTTAAAATTCTCAATCATCTGCCGGCGGCTCGAACCATCGCCCTGTTGGTAAACCACAATCCCGGCCTCGGCCAGCGGGCCTTTGAGCGCCTCGGCGGCCTGCCTGAGCTGGCTGTAGGCCGTAAACAGAACCAGCGTACGCCCTTTGATTTGTCGCACCAGATTGATGAGTGCGTTGTTGCTGATTTTCTGGTAGCCGGGGGTGTTGGGTTCTGGCATGTCTGTGGGCAGGTAGAGCAGGGTGTTGCGCGGGTAATCAAACGGAGACCCCACCGCCGCTTCGCCGGCGTCCCACAAATCCAGCCGTTCCTGAAAATAATCAAACGAATTGTTGGTCCGCAAGGTAGCCGAGGTGAACACTACCGAATCTTTGGGGTTGAGCAGGTACTCTTGCACCAATCCACCCACGTGCAGCGGCGCGTTGTGCAAAGAAATATTGTTGTTGCGGGCGCTCTGTTCTACCCACAAAATCCGGTCCGGGGTGGGCGCAGAGAGGATGATTTTCAGATTGCTGCGGATTTCGTCCAGCCGGGCGCGGTAGTAGCTCAGGTTAGAGAGCAGCTCTTCCCAGTTGGGAACATCGTACCCTTCCATCTCGGTGAGCATGGTGTACAGAATGCCCAGCGCCTTTGAGGCAGATTTGAGGCCGGCGTCCACGTTATCCCAGCCCAGTTCAACGTTGGACCACGATGGCTGGCTGCGGGCCTGGTCGGTGAGCCGGATTTTAACGTTGTAGCTCCGGTTACCGGGTGATTCGGCAATGAACCCTTGCAGCGCAGAAAATAGCTGGCGCGATGACGACGCCAGCCGTTGCACGGCGTCATCGCATTTGTTAACAATGTCTGCGGCGTCGTCTTTGAGTGAATCCGGCACCGCCTGCGCCACCCGCCGGCCAACTTCGTGAATTAACCCCACGCGCAGGTTGCTGCCGCGCAGGGGGGCGCTCAGTTCGCGCAGCAGTTGTAGCATGCCGCGCTGGTCCAGCGAGAATTTAAGTTGCGATGTGACCGCGTCTTCCAAATGGTGCGCTTCGTCAACAATCAGGTATTTGTATTCCGGAATGATTTTGTTGTCTACCCCCACGTCAGACAGCAGCAGGGCGTGATTGACCACCAGCACGTGCGCCGATTCGGCGTCGCGGCGGGCGCGGGCGTAAAAGCAGCTTTCCGGCGAGCAGACGCGGGGCGTGCAGATGGTGCTGTCTGACGCCACCTGGCTCCAGAAACCCTGCTCTACCGGGTCCGGCATAAACAGCTCCTCGCGGTCTCCGGTGGTGGTGCCGGGCATCCAGACCAGTAATTTAGCCAGCATCCGCAGCTCTCGGGGGCTGTGGTTTTGTTTGGCCTGAAACATTTGCACCCGGCGCGGGCAAACGTAGTTGGCCCGCCCTTTGAGGGTGGTGGCTTTGAAGTCAACCGGCAAAAGTTTTTGCAGCAGCGGAATATCTTTGTTCATCAACTGGTCTTGCAGGTTGATGGTGTTGGTTGATATTACCACCCGCTCGCCGTTTTGCAGCGCCCAGTAAATGGCCGGAATGAGGTAGGCCATTGATTTACCGGTGCCGGTGCCGGCCTCAATCATCATGTGGTGAGAATCGTTGAACGCGCCGATGACGTTAGCCATCATATCAACCTGCTGCGAGCGGTACTCAAAGCCCTTGAATTTCTTTTCAAACAGGCCGTTTTTTTCCAGCATCCGGCACAGTTTTTCAAGCGGCAGGCTCATGGGGTTGGGTGCGGGTTTGAGCGGCGGGTCCGGGCGGCGGCTTTCTGCCTGAATAAGTGACAGGCCGCCGTTGGGGGTTTGGGTGATGAGACCTTTGGCGGCAAGCTGCTGCCCCAGCGAACCGGCCGGCGGCTGGATACGGCGCTCGCGGCCAAGATCGCGGAAAACCAGATGCAGCGGCCAGTTTTTTCCTTTGGATGCCTGCACTATGGCGTCAATAACGCGCGAGTCAAGCCGGCGCGCCTGGTCCAGCAGGGCATCAAACAACTGGCGCGCGGCCTGGGCGTCATCCAGCGCGCGGTGCGCCTGCCCATCGGGCGACAGAGTAACACCCAGATGTTCAATCAGTGTAGACAGGCTGTACCGGCCCGCGTGCGGCAGCAAAATGCTGGCCAGTTCAAATGTATCAACGCCGGCATTGTTGGTGAGTACGTTGTGCCGGCGCAAAAACCCCAAATCAAAACCAATATTGTGGCCCAGCACGGGATTATCGCCCACAAAACGTTGCAGGTCAGGCAGTACCGCCTCAATGGGCGGGGCGTCGGCTACATCATCCGGGGTGATGCCGGTTAGTTGCTGAATTTTGTAGGGGATGGGCTTGCCGGGATTGACGAGCGCGCTGAAGGTTTCAAAGGTGCGGCTGCCTTTAAAACGCACCGCGCCAATTTCGATGATCTCGTCCTGTTCCGCGTTCAGGCCGGTCGTTTCGATGTCGAGGGAAACATATACTCTTGACAAAATTTGCTGCTTTCTAGGCGCTGTGCGCTGTAATTTGTGGCTGAAATGGGGATTTCTCCACAGGGATAGCAACCATATATTATACAGAAATTTGGAAATTGAGCGAAAACAACTCGATTGTAAAGTTGGCCGCTCGCGGCTAGAATATCGGCAGCGGCTTTGCCCAAAAGTCCCATTGACGGTTTGTGCGGTCAATGTTAAGATTTTGGTACGTCAGAAATATTGAGGGAGAGACCAAATGACTCACGGATACGTGCTGGAACAGGTTGATATTTTTGAAGATTTGACCGCCGAGCAACTCAAGTTGATTGAGTCGGTTTGCACAGAAAAAAGTTTCAATCAGGATGATGTGATTGTCAGGGAAAATTCGCCCAGCCGTGAATTTTTCATCATTGTAGACGGCGAGGTTGATATTCAAATTGACCCCGACACCATTGGCGACGGCACCGACTCTTACCAGCCCAGCACCATTGCCACCCTGCGCCGCGGCCAATCCTTTGGCGAAGTGGCAATTGTAGACCCCGGTATCCGTTCAGCGTCGGCCAAGTGCAGTTCAGAAACGTGCCGGGTGCTGGTGATTGGCCGCAAAGATTTTCTGGAATTGCTGGACAACGACACCCAAATGGGCTACGTGGTGATGCGAAATTTTGCCGCCGACCTGGCCCTGAAAATCCGGCAAACCAACCTGCTGGTGCGTGAATCGCTGATGTAGCGCGGCCCGGAAAATTGCATTTGGCCCCCGCAACCGCGGGGGTTTTTTGTTGCCGCCAATTTTTGACTCTGCGGCGGGGCGGATTAAAATGGGCAGAGCAACTCCGAGGGC
>RFJF01000485.1 GCA_003695455.1 Chloroflexota bacterium | reverse complement strand
AGTTCCCCCCGCCGGGAATGACACCGAAGATGCGCCGCTATCGCCGGAGCAGTTGGCGGAGAAGCTGAAATGCGGCAAGGATTTTTGCATAACATACCAGGCAATGGTTCCCATTTGGGAAAACGGCGGCTGCATTGGCAATCACAGTATTTATGTGACGGTGTTGGAAGGGTTGCCGCCGGGGAAACCGCTCGACGGCATTGTGCTGAGCGATACCTACGGCAACGTGCGGGTAGCATCCGGCAGCAAAGGGCCGGGCGCGGCAGAGTTCACCCTGTGGATGAATACCATGTCAGTGAAAGTGGTGGGAGACATCAACGGCAATGAATACACCAGCGAAGAGAGTTTTCCGTTCACTTCGCACGATGAGTTGATTCCGGCAGAAGTGCTGGCCGCCAACGGTTACTGTGACGGCAATGTTGAAACGTGCCGCTACAACCAAAACCACAATCAGGTTTGCCGCGGTCACTACTCGTGGCGGGTCACGTTCCACAAACTGCCCTGATTTACGCAATTCAGTCCATCGCCCGCCGCCACGCTGCCAGCCCGTTTTCCAGGTCAGCAATCAGGTCGGCGGGGTCTTCCAGCCCGATGGAGGTGCGGAAGGTGTCGTCGTCCAGCCCGCGCCGGTAGCGCCAGGCCGGGTCGGATTTGTAGGCAGAGGTCAGCGGCAGAATCAGGCTTTCGTACCCGCCCCAACTGACGCCAATCAAAAAAAGCTCGAGCGTGTCTACAAATGCGCGCCGAGCTTTTTCTGTGCCGGGGTGCAATTTAAAGCTGAACAGGCTGCTGCTGCCACTCATCTGCTGTTGGGCCAGCGCGTGGCCGGGGAACGACGGCAAACCGGGGTGCATTACACCACGTACTTCAGGCTGCTGTTCCAGCCAGCGGGCAACCTCCAGCGCCGAATCGCGGTGGCGGGCCATCCGCACCGGCAGGGTGCGCAGGCCGCGCAGGGCCAGGTAAGCATCGGCGGGGGAAAGGTTGGCCCCCAGCAGGGCGGCGGTGGGTTTGATGCGCTCGAACAGTTCCGCGGAGCAGGCCAGCAGTCCCAGCGTCAAATCTGAGTGACCGGCAATGTATTTGGTGCCGGAATGAACCACAATGTCAATTCCAAAATCGAGGGGCTGCTGGTACAGCGGGGTGGCCCAGGAGTTGTCGGCCAGGGTGAGGATGCCGCGCTCGCGGGCCAGCCGGGCCACGGCGGGCAAATCCTGCACATCAAAGGTGAGACTGCCCGGCGATTCGCAGTAAATGAGCCGGGTGTTGGGTTGCAGCCGGGCACTCAAATCGGCTGACTCGGCGGCGGTGAAATAACCCACCTCAATGCCCATTCGGGTCAGGGTGTCGTTGCAGAATTGGCGGGTTGGCCCGTACACCGAATCTGTGACCAACAGATGGTCGCCGGCAGAGAGCAGGGCCAGCAGCGGCGCGGTGATAGCGCCCATCCCGGAGGAAAAAGCGATGGCGGCTTCGGCGTGTTCCAGCGCGGCAAATTTTTGCTCCAGCACGCCCACGGTCGGGTTGAAGTGGCGGCTGTAAAACGGGCGATGATTTTCTTCCCGCCGGGCATCCACAAATTCCTGGTAGGTGTTGTAACCAAACAACGAAGCGTGAACCACGGGCGGGTTAATGGCGTGAAAATAGTCGTCGCGGTTTTCTCCGTGGTGCACAATTTGAGTTGATGTATCCATTGTACGTCACCTTTGTCAGATATATTTGTGCTGCAAATCCGGGAACCCGGGTTCCCGAACGAACTACTACGCGAAAAGACGGTTATCGCTGTGAAAAAATTACCGGCCGGGCCAACTTGATTCGGCGGGCGTGCGGCAATCGTTTGGCAAACATGCGGCGGCTGCCCAGCAGCGCCTGCCAGCGCCCCCGAACCGGACTCAGGGTGCGGGATTTGAGCAGTTGCAGCACCAGCGATGCCAGTTCGTAGGCCAGCAAAATGGGAAATGCCCAAATCAAATCGCGCCCGGCGTAATTTTTGATGATGGCCCACAGCCGATTCCGGCTGAGCAGCAGCACCTTGCGCGGGCTGTAAAATCCCCCCGTAGCCGAGTGGAAGTGCAAAACGCGCGCCGCCGGCGCGTACATACATCGCCAACCGGCACGCCGGGCACGCCACGCCAAATCAACATCCTCGTAGTAGGTGTAAAAATCCTCGTCAAACAGGCCAATTTGCTCCAGCATTTCACGCCGGTACAGCGCCGCGCCGGCACACGGGCCGAACACCTCGCCCGGTGTGTTGTGTTCCACCGCCGTTTGCTGCCACCATCGATTCCAACCAAAACCGGCCCAATCCACAACAATTCCGGCTGAATCCAGTAAATCCGGGTTATCCCAAATAAGCATCTGAGCTGCTACCATCCCCACATCCGGCGCAGACAGGCCATTGAGCAACTCCTGCAAAAAATTCGGGTCGGCGCGGGTGTCGTTGTTGAGCGTAACAATATTCTCTCCAACCGCTACACGAATACCAACGTTGTTGGCCCCGGCAAAGCCCAGGTGTTTTTCCTGCCGGACTAGCCGCACCTGCGGGTGATGTTGGGCCACCCAATCGGCAGAGCCGTCTGTGGACCCGTCATCCACCAGAATAATCTCAAAATCCTGAAACGATTGCGCGTACAGGGCGTTGAAACAGTCATCCAGCCAGCGCCGGCCGTTCCAGTTGGTGATGATGACGCTAACGGCGGGCATAAATTACCATCCTGCGGGCAGGCCCGTGGGGATTTCGATGTTGGCAAAGTCTGACGTTTTGCGGCTGCCCACCTGCTCCACCCAACGCGCCATGCGGGCAATTCCCTCGCGGAGTTCTACCGGTTGGGGAACATCAAAATAACGGCGGGCCTTGTCGTGGGTAGAGTAGGCATCCTTTACCTCGTTGCGGGCCGGCAGGTGCTTGATTGAAGCCTGCGGCGCGCCCATCACCTCACACACAACCTGCGCCAACCGGTTGACCGTGTAGGGCCGGTCACCGCCGACGTTGAAGATTTCGCCGTAGGCCCGGGGGTTCAGCACCGATTGGGCGATGACCGGCGCCACATCATCAATATACGAAAAAGCGCGGGTTTGTTCGCCATCACCAAAAATGGTAAGCGGCTGGCCCTGCAAAATCTGGTTCATAAAAATGCCGATGACGTTGCGGTATTTGTCGCCGATGTTCTGATGTTCGCCGTACACATTGTGGGGCCGGAAAATGATGTAATCCAGGCCGAACTGCTCGTGCGCCGCCCGCAAATCCATCTCGACGGCATATTTAGCCACGCCGTACGGGTCCTCCGGCCGGGGCACGGTCTCTTCGGTCATCGGCGGCGGGGCCGCGCCGTATACGGCAATGGACGACGTGAACACAAAACATTTTACGTGATGCAGCACGCTCAGATTAATCAAATTCACCGAGCCGATGAGATTGTTGTTGTAATTGAAGCGGCGGATGAAGTGACTCAGCCCCTCGGCGGCGTAGGCGGCCAGGTGAAACACGTAATCAAATTGATACTGTTCGAACAGCCGCTGGAGCAACGGATAATCGGTAATGGAGCCGTGTACCCACTCTGCGCCGGCGGGCACATTTTCCACAAATCCACCGCTCAAATCATCAAGCGCCACAACGTTGATGTTGGCCGCCAGCAAATGGCGCGCCACGTGCGATCCGATAAAACCGGCCGCGCCGGTTACTAATGCGTAAGTCATTTGGGTTGTCCTTCCATTAAAATGCAGATATCTGAGTCCAGAGTCCAGATGTCAGAATCCAGATTGGTACTGTCACACTCCCGTGAAAACACAAAGCCCAGGTTTGAGGGCCTGGGTCTCAGAGAACAAACTACCCTTTGAAAAACTGCCGCCGCACAAAGGCGCGGCCTTCTTTCCACAAGCCGCCCAGCCCGGTGCGACGGTAGTGAAACCAGGCTTCGCCGATTAAGTAACGCGCGTTTTGCACCACCAGCGGTTCGCGGGGTTTGGGGTGCGTGCGGCGGTCGGCCCGGATAATGAACTGCTCCAGCGGGCCGATGGTTTTATCCCAGGTGAGTTTCTCCTGAACCAACCGCTGCGCGTTGCGGCTGCGGCGGACTACCAGCTCCGGCCGCTCGAACATTTCTGCCAGCGCCGCGTCAATGGCGGTCTGGTCATCCGGATTGACCACCCACCCGGCATCGTATTCGCGGATGTAATCGCTCAACTCGGCGTAATCCTGATACAGCACCGGCAGACCGCACCACAAATATTCTACCGTGCGCGTGGTGAATGCCAACTCACGCTCGGCGTTGCGCTTCATTATATCAATGGCTACGTGCGCGCGGGTGTAACGCTCAATCAACTCATCGTGCGAAACCATGCCGGGCGCTTCAACCTGCGGGCTTTGGGTGAGCTTTTGCAGTAGCTCCTCAAAAATGCCGGAACTGACCGGGTAAACCGGATGTTTGCCGCCAAAAAAACAGAGTTTTCCGCGCCCGCGTGCTTCCATCGCCCGGATTACACCGAACAGACCACCGGTGGGGTCCTGCCACGGCAAAAATACGCCGCCGTAAACAAACGTCAGTTCGCCGCTTTCTGCGGTTGATTTCCGTTCCGGCAAATCCGGCGACAGCGACACCGGGATGTACCCGCTCCGGGCCTGCCGTTCCTCATCTGTCCAGCCGGCTTTGGCCAGCCACTCCTGAAAATACGCCCATTGTTTCTGCCCGGCGCACACAAAAAAGTCGGCTTT
>RFJF01000484.1 GCA_003695455.1 Chloroflexota bacterium | reverse complement strand
GCGGCATCTGTGATGGGAATGCCGGAAATGTGAAATTTGCCCATAATCGCCTCGGCGTCGGCCAGGGTGTGGTGGGCGTGCAGGGTGATGGGGTTGGTAATCATCCCCGCCTCCGAACGCTTGACCTGGTCCACCGCTTCGGCCTGCTCCTCAATGGACATGTTGCGGTGAATTACGCCGATTCCGCCCTCGCGGGCCAGCGCAATGGCCAGCCGCCCCTCGGTCACGGTGTCCATCGCCGCCGATACCAGCGGCACGTTCAGCCACACATCGCGGGCCAGCCGGGTGCGCAGGCTCACATCCGCCGGCAAAATCTCTGAGTAACCCGGCAGCAGCAGCGCATCATCAAATGTGTACGCCTCGTGTTTAAATAATTGTTCCGTCACAACAAAACCTCCTTTTGAAAACAGGAATAAGGAGCCGGGAGTCAGGAGTCAGGGGTGGTGACTCTGCGACTCTGTTACTTTTTAACTCTGGGACTTGCCACCTGACACTTGCCACCTGCGCGCCCGTTTTCATTCCTGTTGCCGCCGCAGGGATTGTCACACTCCCCAAAATTTGCTCAAACCGCCAATAATGGCATAATGGGTGGGCTTTGTTTTACAACTAACTGAATGAGATGGCAAATGAACCGATACGCTCGTATTGAAATTCGGTCAACGGAGACTGTCTCTACCGGCGCTGTCACCCTGCTCCAAACGGCGCACCAACTTGGACTGACCGGCGTCACGTCCATCCGCCCCACCCGCCTCTTTTTTTTACAGCACCCTGAACTCACTGCGCAACATGTAAATATTCTCTGCCGCCGCCTGCTGGCCGACCCGGTGGTGGAATCGTTTGCGTGGCAGTGGGTGGATGGCCCGCCGCCGCCCGTTGACTCCACTCCCGAACAACCGCACCGCATCGAGGTTGAGTTTTTGCCCGGCGTCACCGACCGCGAAGCCTACGAGGTCAAACAGGCCGCCCGCCGGCTGGGAATGCCGCCTCTGCGCGTGGCAACCGGCCACCGGTACGACATCGAGGGCCAACCCGGCCCCGCCGAACTGACCCGGCTGGCGCGGCAAGTGCTGTGCAACGAGGTGGTACAAAAATTCCACCTGGGGCAAATTGCCCCGGCCTTCATCGAAGCGATGGCCGCCGACCCCACCGTTGAGCAAATTGAGCTGCGCGGGCTGGACGATGAGGCGCTGGTGGCCCTCAGCCGCGAGCGCCGGCTGGCGCTCAATGGCGCTGAAATGGCCGTTCTGCGCCGCTTCAGCGTTGAGCAAAACCGCCCCCTGACCGATGCCGAAATTGAAATGGCGGCCCAAACCTGGAGCGAACACTGCTTTCACAAAACTTTCAAAGCCCGCATCCGGTACACAGAATTTAACGCCGATTCCCAAAAGCCCGTCGCTGAAGAAACCATTGACGGGCTTTTGAATTGCACTATCCGCGCGGCCACGCAGGCCTGCCGCAAAGAGTGGCTTATCTCCACCTTTGTGGACAACGCCGGCATCATTGAATTTGACGGCGAAAACGTGCTGTCCTTCAAAGTTGAAACGCACAACCACCCCTCCGCGCTGGAGCCGTTTGGCGGGGCCAACACCGGCGTGGGCGGCGTCATCCGCGACATCGTTGGTGTGTCGGCCCGGCCCATTGCCGTCACGGACGTGCTCTGTTTTGGCCCCCAAAATCTTCCCCAGTCCGATGTGCCGGACGGCTCGCTGCACCCGCGCCGGGTGCAAAGCGGGGTGGTGGCCGGCGTGGGCGATTACGGCAACAAAATGGGCATTCCCAACGTGAACGGGGCGGTGCTGTACCACTCCGGCTACACGGCCAACCCGCTGGTTTTTTGCGGCTGCGTGGGGCTGGCCCCCAAAAACAGCCACGTCACCGCACCGCAAACCGGCGACCGCATTATTGTGCTGGGCGGTCGCACCGGCCGCGACGGCCTGCGTGGGGCCACTTTTTCCTCGCTGGATTTGGACAGCGGCACCAGTGAAGCCAGTTTTGCCAGCACCGCCGTGCAAATTGGCGACCCCATCATCGAAAAAGATGTGACCGAAGTGATTATGCTGGCCCGCGATGCCCGCCTCTACACCGCCATCACCGATTGCGGCGCGGGCGGTCTCTCCTCGGCGGTGGGTGAAATGGCCGAAGAACTGGGCGCTCACGTGGAACTGACTCACGTCGGCCTGAAATACAGCGGCTTGCGCCCGTGGGAAATCTGGCTCTCTGAAGCGCAGGAGCGCATGGTGCTGGCCGTTCCCCCGCACAACGTAGACGCGCTGGCCGGGCTGTGCCGCCGGTTTGACGTGGCCTGGGACGACATCGGCCACATCAGCGGCGACCGGCAAATGGTGGTTCAGTACGATGGCCGGCCGGTGGTCAACCTGCCGATGGAGCTGCTGCACAACGGCCACCCGCAGTTGCAACTTGAAGCCGAATGGCGACCGGCCCAAACCCAACCCGTCAGCCGCGCCGCGCTCGATGAAATTGACCCGGCGCAGGCCCTGCTGACCCTGCTGGCCGACCCCAACGTTGCCAGCAAAGAAGCCATCATCCGCACCTACGACCACGAAGTGCGCGGCGGCACAGTGGTCAAACCGCTGACCGGCGTCAAGAATCACGGCCCCGGCGACGCGGCGGTACTCAAGCCGCTGGGCACAAAAACCAACACCGGCGTGGTGGTGAGCAACGGCATCAACCCCTGGTACGGGCTGCTGGACCCGCACGCCATGGCCGTTAGCGCCGTGGATGAGGCCGTGCGTAACGCCGTGGCTGTGGGCGCAGACCCGGACCGGCTGGCAATTCTGGATAATTTTTGCTGGGGCAACCCCAACCTGCCGGACCGGCTGGGCGGGCTGGTGCGCGCCGCCAAAGGCTGCCACGATGCGGCGCTGGCCTTTGACCTGCCTTACATTTCCGGCAAAGACAGCCTCAACAACGAATATGTGGACAAAGACGGCCGCCGCACGCCCATCCCCGGCACGCTGCTGATTTCGGCGGTGG
>RFJF01000483.1 GCA_003695455.1 Chloroflexota bacterium | reverse complement strand
GATTTGTCATAATTTATAATCTTTCTGCCAGCCAGTCCGGCAAATCAGCTAAATTGACGGCGGTTTGACTGCTGTCGTTCAAATTTCTGACGGTGGCCTGCCCGGCCTGAATTTCATCATCACCCAAAATAATGGCAAAGCTTGCGCCCAGCCGGTTGGCCGCCTTGAGTTGGGCCTTAAAACTGCGGTCGCCGGGGGTAAACTGCGCTCCAATGCCGGCACCGTGCAGGGTTTCGGCCAGTTTGATGGCTACTTTTTTGGCGGCTTCACCCAGATAAGAGACGGTCACGCGGGGCAGGGGTTCGGCGGGCGGCTCAATGCCCAAATGTTTGAGGGCAATTACGTAGCGTTCAATGCCGGAACCAAAGCCAATTCCCGGTGTGGGGCGGCCGCCCAGTTCCTGAATCAAGCCGTCGTAGCGGCCGCCGCCACAAATGGTGTCCTGGCTGCCCAGCCCGTCGGCTTTAATTTCAAACACGGTTTTGGTGTAGTAATCCAGGCCGCGCACAATTTTGTAATCTACGGTAAAGGGGCGTTCCAGCGCCTGCAAATAGGTTTTAAGCCGGCTGAAATGGTTGTCACATTCATCACACAGGTGGTCGGTGATGCGCGGCGCGTTTGCAAGCAGGGGCTGGGTGGCGGCTTCTTTGCTGTCTAAAATGCGGAGGGGGTTTTTTTGCAGGCGCATCTGGTCATCAGGGGGCAGGGTATCTTTGTGCGCCGAGAAGTATTCAACCAGTTTTTGGATGTAGGCCGGTTTGCAGTTGGGGCAGCCGGTGGAGTTGATGTACAGGCGCAGGCCAAAAAATCCCAGATTGGTGAACAAATGCCAGGCCAGATTGATAACCTCTACGTCTACCGCCGGGTCCTGCTCGCCGATGACCTCAATATCAAACTGGGTGTGCTGGCGGTAGCGCCCGGCCTGCGGGCGTTCGTGCCTGAACAGGGGGCCGGTGGTCCACACCCGCAGGGGGGTAGGCAGCGTGTGCAGGCCGTTTTCAACGTAGGCGCGCATAATTCCGGCGGTAAATTCCGGGCGCAGAGCCAGTTGGTCGCCGTCGCGGTCATCAAACAGGTACATCTCTTTTTCAACAATGTCGGTGCCTTCGCCCACCCCACGGATAAAAAGGCCGGCTTGCTCCAGCACCGGCGTGTCAATTCGGCGGTAGCCAAACAGGTCTACCGTTTTTTGAATTTGGTTCAAAATAAAGCGCCAGTAGGGTTGGTCATCAAACAGAACATCACGCATGCCGGTGATTCGTTTGTATTTGGTCAAGGTTTGGGCCTCCCTTGAAAATTGTGAATTGTGAAAAATCAAGTACAAATTGTGAATGAGTTAGGTGCCGCTAAAATCAAGGCTCTGCACTCTGGGTTCTGGCAAAAAACTGCGCAAGGATTATAGCCTAAATTGTGGGGGATGTCTAAGTAAGTGTTGCTTTAAGCGGTAACTTGTGTTACTCTGCGGCGCATGAAATACGCCATTTTTTCTGATATTCACAATCATACCAGGGCGTTACAAACTGTGTTGGCCGATGCGCGCAGCCGGTCCGTTGACGCAATGTTTTGTTTGGGCGATGTGGGGATTGATTCTTGTGTGGATTTGTTGCGCCAGGCTGATGTACCGACCGTGTTTGGCAACTGGGAGGTTTCAAATTGGCGGCATCTTTCGGCAGACAACCGCAAGTGGGCCATGCGTTTACCGCCTATGCGCAAACCGGATGGTTTCTGGCTGACACACGCCGGGCCATTTTGGCCGCCAAAAATAAAAACACTGGCCGATCTGGAATCTGACCGGACGGTTCGGATGCGGGGCAATTTGTTTCCATATTTGCATTTTGATGAGCAGAGCCTGTGGAAAACCATTGCCCTGCTCACCGATATGGGAGTTCCGTTGCTGTTTCACGGGCACACCCACCGGCAGTTGGGCTGGCAATTTACACGCTATAACACATTGCAGCGTTTGTACGGCCCAAACATTGAACTGCTGCCTGGCGAAACATGTGTGGTGGGTGTAGGCAGTGTGGGCCGTCCGCAGGATGGGCCGGGGGTTTGCTACGCCGTGTTTGATTCTGAAACGCGGGTGGTCTCGCTGCTGAGGGTGTAAAAAAATAAAACCCCGGCCTGTTTAACCAGCGCCGGGGTTTTTTACGCCGGGTTAGCGGCGGGCAATGTGAATTTTGGGTGTATCGTCGGCTGCGGCGGGCGACGGAGCTTGCGTTGGCTGTTCGCCGGTGGATTGTTGGGGCGGGCCGTGTTTTTGCTGCAATTTGCTCACGGCAATATTGCCAATCATTTGCATCGCCTGCGCGGCTTCGGTGTGGCCCTGTTTGGTGGCTTCTTCAATATTCATTTCAAGTACAAAAAAGAAGGCGTCTGTGAGACTATCCAGATGTTTGTCAATGACTTTGTCGGGCCGGTCAGATTTGAGAATCTCTTCCAGAATTTTGCCGGCTTTTTCCAGCGCGGCTTTGCTGGCCTCTTCCTGGCGGGATTTGGTTTGCAGGATTCTTTCGCGTAGCGAGGTGAGTGAGGCGGCGGTTTTGGTGTCGCCATTTTTGGTGGCTTCATCAATTTTGCCGGTAATCTGTACAAAAAAGCCGTAATCCAGAAAGGCGTGGCCGGCGGCAACAAGCTGTTCAAATTCGGCGTCATTTTTTGCGGTTTGCAGCCGTTTGAGCAACTCTTCCTGATTTTCCAGCATCACCAATCCCAACTCTTGATCAATTTCAGCCACAATTTTCTTGCCGTTGCTGCTCCAGCGGGCGGCCAGCGTGCGCATGGTCAGAAAGGCCTGGGTGCGTTGTTGGTCGCCGGCCATTTGGGCGGTTTGCATGTAGGCGGTCAGAATTTCAAAGAATTGCCGGTCCAGTTCGGCGTCGTGCGCCTTGATTTGTTTTTTGAGCGTGGCTTCGTCGGGCGCTTTGAAAAATTCCTCAATGAGTTTTATGTGGGCTTCCTGGGCCTTGATCATATCTTCGGTAATGCCGTCGGCTTCCAAAATGGCTTTAATCATGCCATCGAGCGTGAGAAAACTTTTGGGGTTAAACAGAAAGAATTTTTGCTGCTCGGTGGGCAGGCTTTTGATGACGCGGTTGGTCAGATCGCCAATAATTTTTTGCTGGTCGTTGCCCAACAGGCCCAACTGGCTGGGCACAAAAACCAGCGCCAGTTCTTTTTCAAGGTCAAAATAGTACAGTGGGGTGCTGGGCGCACCGGTATATCCACACTGCGGGCATTGAACTGTGTTAAACCGCCCCTGTAAAAAGGCGCTTTTGGCGGCTAAATCCTGACCATTGATAATGTTTTGAATGGGCGCCGTAAATTGAGCCTTGCAATTTGGGCAATTTACGGGCGATATTTGTTGCACAACCATAAAATGTTTTACCTTTCAACAGTTTGCAAAAATTACCTGATTTGGGCCAATGCCCGAATGTAGAATGGGGTATCTTACTTGTGGAGCCGTTAAAAGTCAATAAAAAAAACCGCCACGGCTGTGGGTGGCGGTTTTGGGTGGCAGCCAGGTTAAATCAATCGCGGAAGAAAGATTCGATGTCTTCCTGGTCTTCTTCAGACGGCATAGTTTCCAGAAAGCTGATTCTGTGCCACGGAAACAGCACACGAGTGGATTCGCGGTCAATGTATACAACGGGTTTGCCGTCTCTGGCGCGCACATTGGTAAAGGTTACGTATTGCGCCTGCGGGTCGGGCAAATCTTCAACTTCGCCTACAATGGCGTCGCCCCCTACAACGTGAATAATGACGGTAATGGACACTTGGCATCTCCTTAAAAAATTTGCCTTGTAATTGGCAAAAATGTTTAAGTTAAAGTTAGTTTAATGCATTTCAACTTCTATAAGCAGTTTGCCCAGTTGAAGCTGGTCACCGTGGTGAAGCACTTCTGGCAAATAGGGGGCCAGCCGTTTACTGTTGATAAAGGTGCCGTTAATGCTGCCCAGGTCTTCTACAACTACTGTGCCTTCGCGTTTGAGAATTCTGGCGTGCCGCCGCGATACGCCTTTTTCAAGCCCGTTATCGTTGGTCAGGTCAATTTCCGGGAAAACGTCACTGGCGGGGTCCAGCCGGCCCATATGAATGGCTTTGTTGAGCGTAGCTTCTATTTCGCGTCCGCTTTCAGAAATTTTCAGGCGAATGGTAAGCGGGCCGGTACCTTTGATGAGCGGGTTTGTTTCTGTGTCTTCTTCTTCTTCACCAACCCAGCCTATTTCATCGGTACCAAGCGGGTCTGTGCCTCTGCGGTCATCTTCTAAAAGGTAGGTTCCACATTCGCTGCAAAATAGAGTATTTGCCACATGAGTGGTACCACAAAAAGGGCACTTTATCACGGCTTAATCTCCTTTGGTAAAATTGACAGACTGCGAGTTCCGTATTTAATCTTTTTTCGGCCTTCTGCAGAAAGTGCGCCGGTTCTGGCAAGCCTGCCGGCTTCCAGCAGGGCAGCGCGGGCCAGGTCTGTTTCGCCCAGGTTGAGCAAGCGAGTGGCCATTGTCTCAAGCCGTTGGGTGGCGGCGTTTACCTGCCCTTTTTCAAGGTCTTCCATGGCTTTTTCCTGCATTTTAAAGATTGCCAGTTTGCCTAACGCAGTTACTATTGTTGATGGAATTTCAACACTGCCTTCATAATTTTCAGTAAATGTACCAGAAATGTCAACCCACTCCCAACTTCTGCGGCTGGATTGGCTGGGAACGTCGCCGTCAATGGTCAGGCGGAGCAGCCGTTTTTCTTCTGGTGTGGGGTGTGAACTGACTCTGAATTCCATCAGCAGTGTTTTGGCGTGGCCGGTACCCAGTGGCCCTAAAATGGCTTTATCGCCGCGCACTTCAAGCCGGTGAATGTGCGGGGTGATGTGAAATCCTTCGTAAAATTGAACACCTGTGCCCGGGTTGATGGTCATGGTGAGTTCGCGGGCTACTACCGTGCTCAGGTTGCGGATGGTGTCTTTAAATATGTCCACGATTTTTCGCGGCGAGTCAATGTAAACGGATGTGCCGCCGGATGATGCGGCCATTTGGTCCAGCAGGTTTTCGTTCCAGTCTGAGCCAATACCCATAGTTGTCAGGCTGATTTGATTGTGGCCGGACCATTCTGCTTTTTCAAGGCAGCCTTGTTCGTCGCCGTAGGTCTGGCCGTCGGTGAGTAAAATAAGGTGGTTGACCGAGGTGTTGCTCCGGTTTTTTTCAAGTTCGTTCAGGCCAACGTTCAACCCTTGCAGCATTTCTGTGCCGCCGCTGGGTTGAATGGTGCTGATAATAGATTTTGCCATGGCTTTATCAAGCCCGGATTGCCCGGACAGAATGACCTCGGCCCGGTCACTGAACACCACTACACTCAGCGAGTCTGTGGGATTGAGCCGGTCAATAATCTGGCGTGTGCCTTCTTTGACCTGTTGCAAGCGCATGCCTTGCATTGATGTGCTGCGGTCTAGTACCAGACATAAATTAAGCGGCAACCGCGAGGTTGGCAGGTCGGTGGCGGGGGTGATGTCTAGCATAACGTAAATGGCTTGCTCCTGCACGTTGGTCAGCAGCATTTTGTGGCTAATGAGTGACCGCAGGGAGAGTGACGAGGATTTGTCCTGGCCGTCCGCTTCTCTCATGCGGTCATATATGCGGCGCTGTTCAGGGTCTCCCAATACTTCATAGGCTTCCTGAATGGCCTTGAACTTATCCTCTGCGCCGGGGTCGGGGCTAACGTCCGGGTGGTATTGTCTTACCAGCAGCCGGTAAGATTTTCTGATCTGGTCTTCGGTTGCAGAATTATCAACTTCAAGGATTTGATAATAATCTTTGTCTGCGTGCATTTGGGTTGCTTTCAATGAGTCGTTGTTAAAAACTGGCCCTCAAATTAGTACATTACGTTGACTCAGGTTTTGGTCCTATGGATACGACAACAGCCGTAATGTTGTCTCGGCCGCCATTTTGGTTGGCGTGGTCTATTAATTGGTTACAAGCATGTTGTGGCGTGGAGGCTGCCTCTAAAATCTCTCTTAGTTTAGCATCATCTACCATTCCCCACAAACCGTCGCTGCAAAGTAGTAGCGATGATCCGGGCGGAAGGTGTTGAAGATGTGTATCTACTTCAACGGGTTCTCCCTGGCCAATAGCCCGGTAAAGTACGCTTTGGGCGTGCCGTGTTTCTTCGGCAGATTGACCCATTTCCTGAAGTTTTTTGGCCAGAGAGTGGTCCCGGGTAATTTGTTTGAGTACACCATCTTTAAAAATGTAGGCTCTGGAATCACCAACATGGGCCAGGTAGGCGTTATTGCCCAATACCAGCGCCAGCAGTAGTGTTGTTCCGCCGTTGGGTACGTGTTGCAGCACGGCGCTGTTGGCTTTTTCAACGGCCAGCACAAGCGCCTCGTTAAGCGGGCGATTGTTTGCGTTTTGGTTGTTGGTTAGGTACGGCAAATAAACGTCTTGCAAAATGCTGTTAGCGGCTTCTCTGACGGCCAGCGAGCTGGCAAGTTCGCCTTTTTTGTGCCCCCCCATGCCATCGGCCACAATGAACAACCCAAAAGATTCTGTGCCCAAGTCATGGTGCAAAACCGATTCTACCACCAAAAACGAGTCTTCGTTGCGCTCGCGTTCACGTCCAACATCAGATTGTTTGCCAACGTGCATTCCCGGCAAGGGGTGTGAAGGCGGCTGTATTTCGTTTGATGGTTTTTGTGTGCTTGTGTCCGGGAGTTCAACCGGGGTGCTTTGATCGGCCATTGTTTTTTGATTTGGTTGCAAGAGAATCTTCTGCAAAAATTTCAAACGGCTTAGCCTGTTTTATTTTCCGTAAAAAAAGTACCAGGTACCGGGCCAATTTGGTTTGTTGATGTGTTTATGCGGGTAACGCATAAACGTAATGGTCTGTTGAACCAATATAAACCACGCCGTCTACCACCAGCGGTGATGAGGGGACCGGGCCGCCGGTTTTGAATTTCCAGCGCAGTTTTTTGTCTTTTCGGCCAATGCTAATCACTTCGCCGGCAGATGTGCCAAAGTAAACGGCTTCATCTGTTACGGCCGGGGTAGACACAATTTGTGCGCCGGCATTGTATTTCCACTGAACCCGGCCGCTTTTGGCGTCAATGGCGTACAGTTGTTTATCTACTGACCCGATATACACGGTGCCATCTACAACCACCGGGCTTGAGATAACCGCCTGCCCGGTGCGCACACGCCACACAGAATACCCTGATTTGGCCTCCAGACCATAAACGTTTCTGTCGGTTGAGCCAACAATGACAATTTCATTAAACAGCGTTGGGCTGGATGTCACGCCCCGGTTGGTTCTGAATTTCCAGCGTGATGAACCGGATGAGAGGTCAACCGCATAAACGTGGCCGTCTTCTGAGCCAACGTACACTAACTCATCGCCCAATGTTGGGGTTGACCGGATGGGGCCAATGGCTTCAAACCGCCAGATAATGCGACCGGTTTGGGCGTTTACGGCGTAGAGCCGGTTATCGTCTGAGCCAAAAAAGGCGTGGTCAAATTCAACCGTGGTTGATGACCGAATTCTTCCCTCGGTGGGGCACGTCCACGCCAGCCGGCCGGCGCTGTTTACCGCATATTCTACGCGGTCTTCTGAACCAAAAATGACCAGGTCTTTGTACGGGCATGGTTTGGTTGGAATGCCGCCATCGGTGGGGTATTTCCACTGAAATTCACCGGTTTTCAAGTCCAGCGCGTATACGTTGTTATCGTACACGCCCACGTACAGCCGGTTGCCATCGGTGCTGACTGAACCGCGGACCTCATCTTCAACCTTGAATTTCCAGATAGGTAAAATGGAGTCATTCAGGTCTTCTTCGGCTTCTTCCAGCCCCGGCATTCCGGGGTAGGGCGGGTAGGGCTGCCCCGGGTAGGGTGGTTGCCCCGGATAACCCTGCGGCGGATATTGCGGTGGGTAGGCGTATTGGGGCGGGTAAGCCTGTTGACCGTAGCCAGGCGGCGGCACTGCATACGGGTGGGCAGGCTGCGCCGGCTGGGCCGGCGACTGAGGATTGGGATCGGTGAGAATGGTGGTAGCATTGCTGCCGGCTGGTAGAACATGGGTGCTGGCAGCCGGGCCGGGTGCCGGGTATTCCTTATCTTTTGCGCTTTGGAGCGCGTCTTTAAATGCCTGCGCCGACTGGTAGCGGTTGTCGGGATCGTACTCAAGCGCTTTCATAATTACAGCGTCGGTGGCTTCTGAAAGGGCCGGGTTGAGCAGCCGGGGCGGTTCTTCATGAAAAGTAAACGGCGGCTCCAGGCGCGGATCGCGTTTGGTGAGCAGGTGATGCAATGTAGCCGCCAGGGCGTAAATATCGCCGCGTGGGTCTGCCACGCCTTTGTACTGTTCCGGGGGAGAGTAGCCCTCGGTGCCAATCATTGTTCCTTTTTGGCCGGCTTCAAAGGCTTTTGCAATTCCAAAATCAATCAGGGCAATTTTTCCGTTGCTGCGCAACATAATGTTTGATGGTTTTAAATCTCTGAAAATGATGGGTGGATTCTGGTTGTGCAAGTAAATCAGCACATCGCATACCTGAATGGCCCAATCCAGCACCGTCTCTTCTTTTAACATACCGGCCGTATTTTCCAGAACTTCTTCCAGGTTGTTCCCCTCAACAAATTCCATAACCAGATAGCTGCGTACAGATTCGCTGAAAAAGTCATAGATTTGAGGAATGCCGGTGTGTCTCAATTGAACAAGCAAGTTGGCTTCGCGCATAAAACTCTGCACGGCCAGGCGGCGCACATGAGGGTCTGGGGTGGTGCTAATCATCTCTTTAAGCGCACACCAACGGGTGATGCCGGTAAAGCGCAAATCCTGGGCCAGGTACACGGCTCCCATGCCGCCAACGCCCAAAACCTTATGAATCTCATAGCGGCTTTGAAGTACAGCTCCCTTGGGTAAAATGTTGTCTTCATAACCACCATTTGACCCTTGCGAATTGTAATCTTCCAGGCGTTGTGTATCAAATGTCACGCTTGACTCCTAGCTATAATCAAGGTTAATTATATCGTTTCATAGCGGGAAATGCAACGTACTCAAGAAACAGGCCTGTCG
>RFJF01000482.1 GCA_003695455.1 Chloroflexota bacterium | reverse complement strand
GGTGTACGGCACAGCCGCAACCGGCAACGACTGGTACACGCTGAACCACGTGCCGGACAGCACGTGGCTGGCCTGGTACAACGGCCGCGCCAGCTACATCCCCACCATGACGGTACAAGCCGTCAACCAGGCGTGGGTCACAGAATCGTACTGGCCCAACCACCGTCTGTTCCAGTACAGCGGCGGTCACACCGAAACGTGGGGCGGGGCCAGCATCAATGTAGACAGCAACGCCGCCGCCGGGCTGGTAGCCGTGGCTGCGACTGAATCGTCTGCGCCGGCGGTGCAGCAAATGGAACTTTTGACTGAAAATGAGGGCTGGCTGCTGTCCGGCGGGCGGCTGTTCCGCACCGCCAACAGCGGCGAAACGTGGCAAAATATTACCCCGCCGCAGGCCGGGGCGCTGGCGCAGGCCGCTTTTGTCGATGCCCAACGCGGCTGGGCCGCCGAGGTTTCGGGCCGGGGGCAGGTACTTGTGTGGCGCACCCGAAACGGCGGCGCAAATTGGGACTCCGGCGAGTTGCCTCTGCCCGCCGGCCAACCGGTGAGCGAAGTTTGGCTGGATTTTTGGGATGCCGAAACCGGCGTGGTGAGCGTGAAATTTGCGGGCGGAGCTAATTTCAGTCGCGGCCTGCTGTTCAAAACCGGCGACGGTGGCGCAAGCTGGACTCTCGCCAACCTGCCGGCGGCGGGGCCGGTGCGTTTTGTCACTCCGGAATTTGGCTGGCTGGCCGGCGGCCCGCTGCACGGCGATTTGTACGTCACCCGCAACGGCGGTTTCACGTGGCAGGCTCAGCCGGTGGTTGCGCCCGGCAGCGGGCTGGCGGTGGCCCAACTACCTGTGTTTGCGGACGAAAACAACGGCGCGCTGGCCGTCACCCGCCACCGGCCCGGCGGCAGTTGGGTAGAAATCTACGCCACCACCGACAGCGGGCAAACGTGGCAATTGCAGGAGAATGTCTCGCTGTCGCAGAGTTTGGCCCCCGGCACGGCGGCGGCGGTCGGCATTGTGACTCCGCGGCAGTGGCTTGTGGCCGACGCCAACACTCTGCCCAACCTGCCGCCGCACCCGACCCGGCTGTCGCTGGCCTCTGCGGCGGTGGGCTGGTTGCTGGCGCAAAACAACGGGCACAGCCAACTTTTCTTCACTGACAACGGCGGCCAAACGTGGGCGGAGATTACCCTGCCGCAGTAATCCCCGGTTGACGGCCTGCCGCCGGGTGTGATATACTCGCCCTTTGTCATTCGCCATTCGCCATTCGCCATTCGCCATTCACATGCTCTATTTGCAAAGTTACGTTTCGCTGGTCAAAAATAATCACGATTTCCGCCACCTGTGGTTCAGCCAGATAATCAGCCAACTGGGTGACTGGTTCAATTTGATTGCCTCGGCCAGTCTGGTGGCGGGGCTGTCCGGCTCCGGGTTGGCCATTGGCGGGTTGTTCATTGCCCGGTTGCTGCCGCCGTTTGTACTTGGCCCGGTGGTAGGCGTGGTGGCCGACCGCTTTGACCGGCGCAAAATTCTGATTGCCAGCGATTTGCTGCGGGCGGTGGTGGTGCTCGGTTTTTTGCTGGTGCGCACAGAAAGCGACATCTGGCTGCTGTACGTGCTGACCGTTGTGCAACTGAGCATCAGCGCCTTTTTTGAACCAACCCGCGCCGCCATTTTGCCCGGCATTGTCAAATACGAGGAGCTGGTCACGGCCAACGCCCTGGCCAGCGTTACCTGGAGTTCGATGCTGGCGCTGGGGGCGGCGCTGGGCGGCCTGGCAACCGCCGCGCTGGGCATTACCAGCGCGTTCATCATTGACGCCGCCACGTTTCTGCTGTCGGCATGGTTCATTACCCGGCTCAGCGTCGGCGTCTCGGCGCTGCCCGCCGCCAAACACACCGCTGCTACCGGCTGGCAAACTTTTGTGGATGGTCTGCGCTACCTGTGGCATCGTCCGGCCACGTTGATGGTGGCGCTGCTCAAGGCTGCCAGCGCGCTGGCTTTTGGCGGGGTTGAAATTGTGCAGGTCAATCTGGCCGAAAATATCTTCCGGCTGGGTGATGACGCCTCGGCCACGCTGGGGCTGATTTATCTGGCGGTGGGGTTGGGGACCGGGTTGGGACCGGTGGCAGCGCGGCGCATCACCGGAGACACGCCGCGCGCCATGTACTGGGCCATTCTGGCCGGTTTTCTGGCGATGGTGGCCGGCTACGCACTGCTGGGCTGGGCGCCCACGTTAACGGTGGTGCTGGTTGCCACCATCATTCGCACGGTAGGTACGGGCATCAACTGGGTGTTTGCCAGTGCGTTGCTGCAAATGACGGTTCCCTCAAACTATTTGGGGCGGGTGTTTGCCTTTGATTTTGCCATGATGACGCTGGCGTCATCGGCATCAACGCTGTGGGCGGGCTGGGCCGCCGATACACTCGGCTGGAGCCCGTACCAGATATCGCTGGCGCTGGCGGGGGTTAGCATGGTCACGGCGGCGGCATGGGCGAGCCATATGCTACTTTATTCCAGGCAAAAGGCGGTAATTGCCCCCTAAGTCCTAGCCGAAAAATCCTGTTGTCACCCCCAAAAGCCCGTGTTATACTGGTACGGTAAAATGTTAATTTTATTAAGATTGGCAACCGGCAATGGGCCAACAACAAGACCGTAAAATCGGTTTAACAAAACGCAGCACGCGCATAACGTTGATTGGCAGCAAACAGGGAAAGTTGTACACCCTGTATTCGGCGCTGGAACAACGGGGCTACCACAGCCGGTTTCTGTTTAACGACAGCGACGCCTTTTTGGGCCTGCCGCCAACTGATATTCTAATCATTGATATCACGGTGGCCCACCAACCACGCTCCAGCCAGTTTGTTCGGGTGCCGGCCATTTTGGTACTGGCAGAAAACGCCAACGCCCAACTTCCGCCGTGGTTGCAGCTTCAGCATGTGTTTTTGCGCCCCTACCCGGAAACCCCCGAAGATTTGATTCCCCGGTTGGCCTCATTCCTGCCAGAACAATCCCACACGTTTAATTTACCCACCCACAACACCGAACACCTGGCTCTGCTGTTTGGCATTACCCAATATTTGAGCGGTCATCTGGACATCCGGGATTTGTTTGAGCGAATTCTGGATTTGGCGCCCTACCTCAACGCCGAATTTTCGGCGCTGCTGCTGGTAGAACAGAATGAAACTATTTACTACCGCTCAAACCAGCCGGGCCGCCAGGAATTAACCGGCACAACCGGCCGCCAGTTTGCCCGGCGGCTCATCAAAAACGGGCTGGAAGGCTGGGTAATGCGCCACCAGCAAACGGCCATTGTGGCCGATGTACTGCAAGACTCCCGCTGGCTCAAGGCCTCGTACCTGCCGGATGTGAGTTACAGCGTGTTGGCTATGCCGGTTCAGCTTGAACGGGTAGAGGCTCAGGGTGTGTTTCTGCTGGGGCATAGCCGGCCCGGCTTTTTCTCTGCCGATGATATTCCACTGCTGGACGACGTGCTGGCTCAAATTTGCCGGGCGCTGGAAAATGCGCTGCTCTTTAAAAACCAGTCACAGAGATCAGTGCAACTGGCTCTGATCAACGAAGTCAGCCAGGCCGCCACATCAATTCTGAATCTGGATGTGATGCTGCGCACCGTGGTGCAGGCCATCCGGCGAAGTTTTGCCTTTTACCGGGTGACCGTGTATCTGTTTAACGCAGCCACCAACCGGGTAGAATTGCATGCCCAGTCGCCGGGCGACCGGATGAAAACCGACGGCAGTTCACCGCCAAAATCATTTGGGCTGCGCGAGGGATTAGTGGGCTGGACAACAGCCACCAAACGTACCGTGCTGGTAAACGATGTAACCCGTGATTCACGGTACATCCCCGATGAAGACCCGGTTGAAATCCGCTCTAAATTGTGCATACCCATTGTTATGGGCACCAAAATCATTGGCGTGCTCGATTTGCAAAGCACGCAGCTTGAGGCGTTTGAGCGGTACCACGTTTCTGCGCTTGAAACACTGGCCGACCAACTGGCCATTGCCATTGAAAATGCCCGCTTGTACGATACCATCAACCGTCACGTAGATGAACTGACCAGCCTCAACCAGATTTCACAGGCCATCAACGCCTCGCTGGATTTGCAGGAAACGCTCACCGTCATCACAGACCAAACCATCCGGCTAATGAATGTGGCCGCCGCATCGGTGGTGCTGCACGATGAACAGCGCAACGATGTCTGGTTTGCGGCAGCATCCGGCGAGGGGGCCGAGGCCGTAATCGGGCGGCGAATTCCCTACGGGCAGGGCATTGCCGGCTGGGTTACCGAAAGCGGTTCGCCGGTGATTGTGCCGGATGTGAGCACCGATAAACGCTTTTTTGCAGACATGGACCGCACCAGCGGCTTTACCACCCGTTCAATTATGTGCGTACCGCTGCAAACCCGGGGACACACCATTGGCGCCATTGAAGTAATGAACAAACGTGTGGGCACGTTTAATCAGGATGATGTATCGCTGTTGCAGGCGTTTGCCGCGCCGGCTGCCACGGCTATTGAAAACGCCCAGCTTTACCAGGAAAAAACACAAACCATTGCCCGCCTGGCCGATACCCAGCGGCAACTCATTCAAACCGCAAAACTGGCGGCCGTGGGCGAACTGGCCGCCGGCGTTGCCCATGAAATCAACAACCCGCTCACCTCCATTATCGGATTAACCAGCCTGGTACTGGAATCACCCAATGTTAAACTGGATGAAGTGGCCCGCACCGATTTAAATGTGGTCAGCACCGAGGCCGGGCGGGCCAGAGACATCGTTCGGCGGCTGCTTAACTTTGCCCGCGCCGATGCGCCCAAACGGCAAAAGGTTGATTTCAACCAGCTTGTTGAAGAAGCCATTTTGCTGGTTTACACCAAAAGCGTGAGCTACCAGATTGAACTGAAAAAATCGCTGTCGCAACTGCCGGAAATGTACCTGGATGTCAACCAGATTAAACAGGTACTGGTCAACCTGCTCAACAACGCCGTGTACGCCATGCAAGATAACCCCAAGCCGGCCATTCTCACCGTTACCACCCAACTGGAATCACAGCCCGTACCCGGACACCCCAACAAAACAGCCGCAGTTATGGTCTGCAAAATTAAAGATACCGGGCCGGGCATAAATCCGGAGCATCTTGACAATATCTTTGACCCGTTTTTTACGACTAAAGAAGTAGGTGAAGGCACCGGGCTGGGGTTATCTATTAGCTACGGAATTGTGGAGCAGCACAACGGCACCATCAGCGTAGAATCTCAACCCGGACAGGGCGCAACATTTACCGTAACCCTGCCCATTGACACCCAAAACGACGACGACGACAGATTTGCTTTGAGAAAATAGGTCATTGTGGCACACGAAAGAATTTTGATTGTTGATGACGAAACCGCGGTGGTGCATTCTTGCACCCGCATTTTAGAGCAGCACGGGTACGTTGTTACCAGCCGCTCAGACAGCACCGCTGTGCCAGATTTGCTGCGCCGCGAAACGTTTGACCTGCTGCTCAGCGACATCAAAATGCCAAAACTTGACGGGCTGGAATTGCTGAAAATTGCCAAAGAAATTGACCCACACCTGACTGTAGTGTTGATTACCGGCTTTGGAACCATGGAAGATGCCATTCGCGCCATCCGGTTGGGGGCGCAGGGCTTTTTGATGAAGCCCTTTGATATGGCCGAACTGACCTCGGTGGTTGAAGACAGCCTGGCCCGCCGCACCCTGCTGCGCGATAGTTTGCGGCTGCAAATGCTGCTGCCGCTGCTTGAAATCAACAAAATGCTGCAAGTCAGCGGCGGAGAGATTTCGCTGGTACAACAGGTGCTGCAGATTGCCGCGCAGGAAATTGGCGCCGCCCGGCTGGCGCTGCTGGCTCCGGCAGCCCCGGATTCTGATGTGCAGGCGCAGGCCGCCGACTTTACCCAAATAGCAGCCGTGCCGCAAACTTCAGACACACCGAACGTTCCCCGCCCGGCGCTTGAAGCCGCCATTAAGGCCCGGCAGCCGGTTTGGCTGCTGGCCGATGAAACGACTGTGCTGCAAACCAGCAGTTTGCCCAATGCAGTGGGTGCTGTGCTGCCGCTGCTCATCAAGGGGCAGGTAGCCGGCATTCTCACCGCCCAATCGGTTGGCAATGGCCGGGCCGCGCCGTTTGGGCAAATCAGCCTTGATTTGCTGCGGGTACTGGCCGGACAACTGGCCATCATCATTGAAAACGCACAGTTGTTTCAGCAGGCTGAAACCCTGCGGGTATTCAGCGCCGACATTATTCAGAATATGACCAACGGGCTGATTGCCATTGACCAGAATCAGCGGATTACGGCCTTTAACCCGGCAGCGGCCAACATGCTGGGCCGCAAAACCACACACATGATTGGGCAAAATCTGGCCCAGGCGCTGCCCCATGCGCCCCGGCTGGTTGAGGCGTTTCAGACCACACTGCTCACCGGGCAGGCGCTGCCCCGCACAGAAGTAACTGTGCAGCACAAAAACGGTCACAGTTTGCCGGTTTCAATCAACACGGCCGTACTGGGTTCAGAAAAAGAGCAGGCAACGCCCCTGGGCGTGGTGGGCGTCATTGAAGATTTGAGCGAGATAAAAACCCTTGAAGCCGAACACCGCCGCCTGGACCGGCTGGCGGCGCTGGGTGAAATGTCGGCGGTGGTGGCCCATGAAATCCGAAACCCCGTGGCCGGCATTGCCGCCGGTGTAGATTACCTCACCCGCAAAGCCCCGCCCGGTTCGCCAGAAGCCGAAGGCGCTGCCCTGATTCGGCAGGAAGTTAAGCGGGTCAACCGGATTTTGGAAGATATTTTGTTTGTGGCCCGGCCCATGCAACTCAACAAAGCCGACCATGACATCATCAACATTTTAAAAACCGTGCAGCAGCGCTGCCAGACCCAAATTGAGGCCAACCGGGTGCAAATGACCGTTCACTGCCCGGACCGGCTGCCGCTGCTGAATGTAGACAATCAACGGTTAGAACAGGTATTTTCAAATCTGGTTATCAACGCCACGCAAGCTATGCCCAACGGCGGCCTGCTTAAAATTGAATGCCACCTTGAAACCCGGCTCAACAACCGGGCATGGGTTGTAATTTCTGTAACAGACACCGGCCCCGGGCTTGCAACAGAGGTAAAACAACGAATTTTTGAGCCATTCTTTACCACCAAAGCCAAAGGTACCGGACTGGGGTTGAGCGTGGCCCGGCGCATTATAGAAGCGCACGGCGGCACCATTCAGGCCAAAAGCAAGCCGGGAAACGGCACAACCTTCATTGTATCATTGCCGGTTGAGCAAAGGACATCACCGTGACCCACAAAATTCTGGTTGTTGACGATGAAAACACGCTGCGCCACTTTTTGCGGTTAAATTTGCAAGAGCAGGGATATCACGTTTCTGAGGCGGCAAACGGCGAAACCGCACTGCGGCTTGTGGAACACAACGTATTTGATGTGGCGCTCATTGACCTGCATTTGAGCGATATGAACGGGCTGGAGATTGTGCGCCACCTGAGAAACACACACCCGCAAACCAGCGTGATTATTTTAACAGCCTACGCCACCGTTGATTCCGCCATCGAGGCGCTGCGCCAGGGCGCGCATGATTACCTGACCAAACCGTGTGACACCTCGGAACTGCTGGCCAGCGTTGCCGATGGCATTGCCCGCCGAACGGTGGCGCCGCCCATCCGGCAAAATCCTGCCGCAGAACTGCTTGAAATTCAGGATTTGCAGCTCAACCGGGCCTCGCGGCAGGTTACGCGCGGCGGCACAGTCATCAACCTGACGCCCACCGAGTTTGACATACTGGCCATGCTTATGACCAACCCGGGGCAGGCCATTGATGCGGTTACGCTGGTGCGCATGGTGCGCGGCTACAATGCCGCAGAAACCGACGCCCGCGCTATTGCCCGGGTACACGTGCATCGGCTGCGGCACAAACTTGAGCCGGACCCGGCCAATCCGCGATACGTGTTGACCATTGCCGGCGGGCGCTATTTAATTAACAATGAGTAACCTGAAAATCAGTTTTTTAACATTAAAATTACGGTGTGGGGTATATTTGCCGGGCAAAAAACGGTCATGATTGTAACCAACCTGTAACATGGCAGAAGGGTGATTTGTGTTAAACTATAATGTAGGCCTTTTTTCTGACAACAGGGGGAATCTTATGCACAAGCACCCAGGCAAACCCCGGCACATTCTGATTGTAGACGATGAGCCAACGCTGCTGTTTTTTTTGAAACAAACCCTGCAGGAAATTGAACCCGGCTTTGCGCTTGAAACAGCAACAAACGGGGAAGACGCACTGGACAAATTAACGTGTGACCATTTTGATTTACTGATTACCGACCTGAAAATGCCCGGCATCAGCGGTTTCAGGTTATCAGAAGCAGCGCGGTTGCTGCACCCTGACATCAAAATAATTTTGATGACCGCCCACGGTTCGTCAGAGGTGCTAAACTACACCCGGAAAATTGGGGCCGACGGCTATTTGACCAAACCTTTTTCAACATTAAAATTACATACTCTGGCGCAAGAACTTTTTGCCCGCACCGAACCTTTAAAAACCGAAATTCCGTCAATATCTGCCGACACTTTTGACCTTTCCCAAGGAGCAAAGAAAAATGGGTAAAGCCAAAGTCCTCTACATTGAAGATAATTTTGACAATATGACACTGGTCAAACGTGTGTTGGAGATTGAAGGCTACGATGTGATTCCGGCTAAAGACGGTGCAGAAGGTCTGTCAAAAGCGTTTGAGCTTATGCCGGACCTCATCATCACCGACATCAACCTGCCGGATATTGACGGATATTCTGTTACTGACAAACTCAAAAAAGATCGCAAAACCTCGCACATTCCGGTGGTGGCCATGACAGCCAACGTAATGAAAAAAGACCGTGAAAATGTATTTGATGCCGGCTGCGATGGTTACATTTCCAAACCCATTGACATTGATGAATTACCCGGGCAGGTAGAAAACTTTCTGAAAGGTACGTTCAGATGAACCGACCCGTCGCCGCTCGACCAACCAAATTTGAACCCATTGACCCGCAAGATGCCTACGTGTTGGTGGTAGAAGATAACCTGCAAAATCTGGTGCTGATTGCCAGGTTGCTGGCCTTTGTTGGTGTGCGCCGCTACGAATGGAAAGCATCGGGCTGGCAGGTGCTTGAATTTGCCGATACCATGCCCCGTGTAGACCTGGTTTTAATGGACCTGCACCTGCCCTATGAAGACGGCTACGAAGCCCTGAACAAACTGCGCAGCGACCCCAGATTTTCCGGCACACGTGTGGTTGCCGTTACTGCCGACGCCGACCCCGTAACCATGGAAAAAACCAGAGAAGCCGGGTTTGACGGATTTCTGGGAAAACCCATCGACCCGGACCGCTTTCCGGACCAGATTGTCTCTATTTTGCAAGGCAAATCGGTGTGGGATTTGGGCTACAAAAATTAATGACAAACCGCCGTGATTATTTGCCGCCGGTGTTTGTTTCAAGAGATGGGATTATCTTTAACAAATTCATATTCAACAGCACCCCCAATTACGGTGATTAGCAAAGATGTGTGAGTATTCAAAATTATTTTTCCGCATCATTCACCGTTTTGGCCGGAGTAGAGAGAATGAGTAACCCAACACAAGCCCTGGTAAAGCAGCTGGAAGCAAGAATAAAGGCGCTAACCCAAACCAACCAACAACTGCAAAGCCAGTTGAACCGCATAAGTCTGCTGCATGAAGTCAGCATTGAACTGAGTACCGCGCTTCACTTTGAAACCATCGTCACAAAATCGGTAGGGTTTGCCAGGCATTTGGGCGCAACATCCGGCGAAATCCACCTCATCACCGATACCGGCGATGTTTATTTCAAAAGTACCTTCCCGGAACGCAACAACCTGAATGACCTGGAACGGCAGGAACTGGTACGCCGGGTTTTGAGCGACGGGCTGGACGCCTGGGTTCTGCAAACCGGCCAACTGGCGCTGGTGCTGGACACAACCAAAGATGACCGATGGCTCCCCATTGAATACTCTGACCAGACAATTTCTGTGCGCTCTGCCATTTGCGCGCCCATTAAACTTAGTCAGGGGCAATTAAAGGGAGCCATTTCTTTTGTGCATCCAGAGCCAAACTTCTTCAGTTCGTCAGACCTGAACCTGTTGGGCACGCTCACCACACACATTGTCACCGCCCTTGAAAACGCCTACCACGTGGCCGACGTTGAAGACAGCCTCCGCGAAGCGCACCTGATGCTTGATATCAGCCGCCAGTTTGCCGGCATTTCAACCCACCAAAATGTGCACCGGGCGCTGCTACAAAGTGTAGCTGCCACGGGTGCAAATAATTGCACCCTTTTTCTGTGTCACGGCCTGAGCAGTAACAACCTGCCCACCCACGCCTCTGTTTCATTTGCCGGCAACACCACAGAGCCAAACCAAACCAGTAAACTGGTAAACTTTAGATTTGCGCTGCGCGAATACCCGGCCCTGATGGAAATGGTGAGCAATCAGGAAACACTGGTCATTGAAAATATTGACCCGGATGAACGAATTTCTGAGCCGGAAAAATCGCTGTTTCACCAGCTTAACGCCCAGAGCATGGTCATTAATCCGCTGGTCACACGGATTCACGTAATTGGATTTTTGGCCATTGCCTTTGAAACCGAGCACCATTTTACAGAACGCGATCTGGCGCTCTACCGCACTCTGTGCAACCAAACCACACTGGCCATTGAACACGTTCAACAGATTGAACGCACCGAAAGCGCCCTGGCAGAAACCCAAACGCTGTACCGCGCCGGCCGGGTTCTGGCCGCCGCCGCAGACCAAACCGCAATTCTGCAAGAGGCGCTGGTAGAATTTGTGTACAGTTTGGGGCTGGACCAGGGTAGTATTATCCTCCTCACGCCCGACAGGAAATTTGGCGAACTGCACGTTTACCTTGAAGAAGGCGAACTGCAGGAAATTGAGCCGTTCAAATTCCCCATTGATGAAAAAGTCTTTTACCAGCAAACATTACTGGCCGGGCAGCCATTCTTTAGTAATGATTTTGCCAACGATGACAGAATCATCAACTTCAGCCCATTCAACTCCAAACGGGCCATCAAATCTATTTTGCAGGCCCCCCTCATTTTCAACGGCGAAACCATCGGCTGGATTGGCGCCGACGCCGTGAATCAACACCGTGATTTTACCCAGAGTGAGGTTGACCTGGCCCGCGCCATGGCCGACCAGATTATCATTGCCATCCAAAATCGCCGGTTGCTGGAGCAGTCTGAACGGCGCGCCGAACAGTTGCAAGCCGTGGCAACCGTTGGGCAGGCAGTAACCGGGCAGGTTGATTTGGATGAAGTTTTAAAATTAACGGTCAATCTGATTCGCAACCGGTTTGGCTTTTACCACGTATCTGTTTTTCTCATTGACGATAGCAGAGAGTGGGCTGTGGTTAAAGCTTCAACCGGCGACGTGGGCAAAATTATGGTCACCCGCCCGCACCGGCTGGGTGTGGGCAGCAATTCGATTGTGGGCTACGTAACCAAAAATGCCAAACCCAGAATTGCACTCGATGTGGGGGCCGATGCCGTCCACTTTAACAACCCGCTCCTGCCCAACACCCGCTCAGAAATGGCGCTGCCCCTCATTGCCCGCGGTGTAACCATTGGCGCGCTCGATGTGCAAAGTGTTGAAGCCAACGCATTTTCTAATGAAGATGTTGAAACCCTGCAAATTATGGCCGATCAGGTAACCACCGCCATTGAAACCGCCCGCCTGTTTGAGCAAACCCGGCGCCGGCTTGATGAGCAAGCTATGCTGTACCGCATTGGCACGCGAGTGAGCGGCACGCTCAACTTGCAGGAAACCACCGATATTCTGGTATCTGAAACGGCAGATATGCTCAATGTGGCCGAAGTGGCCCTTTCGCTGTTTGAAGATGATAACACGGCCCACACAATCAGCGATTATATTAAACCGGGTGCGCCGTTCCCCAGTTATCAGGGTGCGCGGTTTAACATTGACAAACTTTCAACCCTGCCCCAGTTGATATCAACCAAACAAGAAGTTGTGATTTACGCCAACGATGCCGCAGTGTCGGGTTGGGAAAAAGAATACCTTGAGCAGCATCACGGCTCGGCTATGCTGCTGGTACCAATTTTGCTGCGTAACCAGCTTATTGGTATGCTGGAAATTTACGATAACACGCCCGGCCGGCGCTTCTCCAAAGAAGATATCAGCCTGCTGGATTCAGTGGCCCTGCAAGCCGCCAACGCCATTGAAACCGCCCGCCTGTTTGGCGCCGCCCGCGAAAGCGAACTCTTCCTCAAATCAATCATCAACCAAATTCCCGACCCCATTTTTATTAAAGACACCGCACACCGATGGACGGTAATAAACAACGCCTTTGCTCAGGATATTCTGGGCAAAAGCGAGGCCGAAATTTTGGGCAAAACCGATTTTGACTACTTTAGCCCGGAACGCGCAAATACATTCTGGGAACAGGACAAGCAGGTATTTAATACCGGACAGCCCTTTGAAAATGAAGATTCCTTTACCGACGCGCATGGCCGCCAGATTATTCGTTACGTTCGCAAAATACCGCTGTATCTTTCACCTACCGCCGCCAAACCAGACCACCTGATAGGCATTATTCAGGATATTACCGAACGCAAACAAACCGAGAAAGAACACCAACGGCTCATTGAAGACACCAGCCGCACGTTGGCCCGCACCCAAACCCTGTACCGCATCAGCGATGCGCTGGCTACCTCGGCAGACCTGCAAAACACCTTTGAGCAGGTGCTGTACCATTACTTGAATCTGCTGGGGCTGTCTCAGGGCAGCATTATGCTGTACAACAAAGCGGCCAACAGTTGCGTTACCCGCGCCCGGATGATTGGCGGCAAAGCGGTTGAACCCACCCTGGTTCTCCCGGTAGAAGAAGACCTTGTTTTTCAACACATGCGCAAAGAGATGCGCCCGCTGGTCATTGTCAACCCCGCCGAAAATCCACTCATCAAAAAAGATGCCAACACCCGGGGGCAGCAAAACGCCACCGGCATGTTGTTTATTCCGCTCATTCAACGTAATCACCTTGAAGGGCTGATTATTGCCGACGCCACCGACCCCGAACACTCCTTTAAACGCGAAGACATTGAAACCGGAGAGGCCATTGCCGACCAACTGGCTATTTGGCTGGAAAACCGCCGCCTGCTTGAAGAAGCCCAGTACCGCTGGAAAAGCCTGCAAACCACCGCCGAAGTGTCGCGGGCGGCCAGCTCAATTCTGAATATTGACGAACTGATTGAAACCTCGGTGAATATGATCCGGGACCGCTATAATTTTTACTACGTCGGTCTGTTTTTGGTTGACAGCGCCAACGAATACGCCGTACTCAAGGCCGGCACCGGCGAAGCCGGCAAAATTCAGTTGGAAAAACAGCACAAGCTCAAAATTGGCGGAGAATCAATGATTGGCTGGAGTGTGGCCAATCGCAAAGCCAGAATTGCGCTGGACGTGGGTGAAGAAGCGGTTCACTTTAAAAACCCCATTTTGCCCGATACCCGCTCGGAGATGGCCCTGCCCCTGATTAGCCGCGAAGGCGTGCTGGGCGCGCTAACCGTGCAAAGCACCCAACGGCTGGCCTTTTCTGACGAAGACATCACCCTGCTGCAAACCATGGCCGACCAACTGGCAAACGCCATCAAAAACGCCGAACTGTTCACCCAGTCACAGACGGCGCTCAGCGAAGCAGAATCACTGTACCAGATTACCCAGGCGCTCTCATCCGCGGGCGATGAAGAAACCGTGTGCCAGCTTGCCGCCGACGTATTTGCCCAAAACCAGGCCGATTCGGCGGTGG
>RFJF01000481.1 GCA_003695455.1 Chloroflexota bacterium | reverse complement strand
TCCATCAGCCAGGTGTCGCTTTCGCTAAAGCGCAGCCCTTTGGGCCGGTGAACCAACACCAGCACGCCGCGTACTTTGTCACTCCAGCGGAGGGGTACGCCCATCACCGAGCCAAATTGTGCCGTTTTAAATGTTTCTGATTTGCCGGAGAAGTTCTGGTAGTTATCTACCACTACCGATTGCCCCAGCGCGGTTACGCGTCCGGCCACATCCTGCGGAATTTGCAGCCGGGCGCCGCAGTAATCTTTATCCAGATGGTGGCTGACCATCACATTGAGCCATTTTTCATCCGGTTCCAGCATGAACACCAGCCCGCCTTCGGCCCGCAGCAGTTTGGCGGCCTGTTCTACCACAAAATAAAGCAGCGCTTCTAAATTAGCCTGGGCCTGAATATCAACCGAAATTTTTTGCAGGGTTTCCAGTTCGGCGGCGCGACGATTGGCCTCTTCAAGCAGTTGCGCGTTTTCAAGGGCAATGGTGGTTTGGCTGGCCAGCGTTTCCAAAAACGTAAAATCGCTGCTGGAGTAGGGCTGCCCCGATTTTTTTAACCCCAACGCCAGCCAGCCCAACAAATGCTCAGAGCCGGGCAAGGGTACGCACAGGGTAATATCCAGCATATTCAGCCGGGCCAGTTCTTCTCTGGAAATCCGCACCCCTTGCGGCGTGGCGCCGGTGGGGCTGAGCTGCAAAATCTTTTTGGTATCGGCCAGCCACGTTGCCAGGTCATCACTCAGGCCAAACCGAACTTCAACATTTTGCAGGCTGCCGTTGGTTTGCGGGTAGCGAATATCGAACACGCCCTGGTTGGAGTTGCGCAAAAAGACCAGCGCGTGTTCAGGCGCGTGGGCGTTGGTGGCCTGGGTTACCAGCAATTCAAGAATGCCGTCGGTGTTGAGCGGCGCGGCAATTAACGCCCGGCCGTATTGCTGCGCAAGCTGCTGGTAATCCAGCGACTCTCGCAGAAACAGCCGGTTGATGAGCGTTTGCAGCCGTTGCTTGAGCGGTTCAATAGAAATTACCAAAATCAACACAAAGATTGCCAGCACAATGGGGTTTCTGAACAGAAAGGTGTCTTGCAGCAAGTGGCCCACCAGACTGACGCTGACAAAGTAGATGGCGGTTACCATCAGCGTGAGAATGGTGTAAACCACCCCCCGGTTAAAAAGCTGGTCCAGGTCCAGCAGCCGGTAGCGCAGCATGGCGTAGGCCACAGTAACAGGAAAAATAACAAACGGAACAATCACCGCTGCCAGCATTAGCCCGGTAAATGATGTGTCAAACCCCAGCAGGGTTGCGGCGGCCCAAACAGCCGCCGGCCCAAACGCAACAACGCCGCCCCAGAAAATAATGGTTGATTGTCGCTGAACCGGTGTTGAGAGAATGGCGTATCGGTTGTGCAACTGCAACAACAGAAACAGGGGGATGGATAGGCCAATTAACCCAAAGTCCCACAGCCGAACGGCGAGAAAAGCGCGCGGGTTTGCTGACAGATAAATGCTGTAAAGATTGGCCGCCGCCAGCGCCGCAGCCACCAAATAGGGAATGAGCCGCGCCCACCGGTTGCGCCGGGAAAATCGGCTTTGGGCCGGAAAAACCAGCGCCAGATGCAGCAGTGCTGCACCCGCCAGCGGGAAAAACACGGCCCACACCGGGGTGAGTAAGTGGAATGTGTGCAGGTCAAACAAGCCGCCAGTGAGGATAGAGGCAAACACGCAAAACGCCACAAACACATCGCCGGCGTGGTCAAGCCCCCGCATGCGGTAAACAAAAAGGCCCAGCAACAGGAAAATAATGCCAATGCTGTAAGGCAGCCAGAAAAAGAGGAGCAAGTCCTGAAACGAGAACCGCAACAGGGTGAGTGAATAATCAGCGGTTTGCAGCGCCGGTGACTCAAATGCCGCAGAAACCGTTTGGCCGGGCTGCCGGTTGCGCAGCAGCAAAGATAGTTCGCGCCCGCTGGAGGCCGGAGCGCCGTCAACGTTCAACAGGCGGTGGCCGGTGTCAAGCCCCTGGGCACGGGCCGGCCATGCCGGGCTGTAAGAATCAGAAACAATGAGGTTGGGGAAAAAGAACATCCCCAAAAAAGGAGACTGCGCCCAACTTTGGGCAATGATTGGGGCAAGCAGATTAAAAATAATGGCAACAACAACCAACCCGGGGATTACAACCCTGGCAGACCGTTGCGAATTTCTGCTTCTTAAAGGACCAAAAGCCGTATCCATATTTTTTAGGCTGAGCGACTAGGAACCGAATTTAGCTGAGATAATGTGGGCCCAACTATCATCATTTGTTCGGTGGGAACGGCGATTTTCACCGGCCCGGTGTACCAATCCAATGTTAAGCATTTCAAGTTTAACATGCTGAAATGGGCGAGTCAAGGTCATTGATGGTACTTTTTGGCGTGCTTTTGAAACAGGTCACCGCCCTGTAGTGGTACAGGACACGGCAATTTTGTTTTGGGTCTTGAGCAAAATGAGATGACCGGCACATTTGTGCCGGTCATCCTTTTCATTGAAGGCTGGATTGGGCGCGCTGTTTATTCCATTTCGCTGGTCATAATGAAGAGCGGTTTCATTTCAAAACTCTTGTAATGGGGGCGCAGGCGTTCAGTGTTGTAATGTCTTCGCACGTCAACCACTTTTTTGGTGCTGGTTACCACATCAATCGGCACGTTATCGTAGCGGCCGTTTTTAAGCACAACCAGCCGCCCGTGAATACCGTGCAAAATCAGGTCCAGGGCCAGGTTGCCGTAGGCCATCGGCACAATCGAGTCAATGGCGTCGGGGTCGCCGCCACGCACCATGTAGCCCAACCGCTGGTTAATGGTGTTGATGCGTTTGCCGTTGTTAAATTTTGGCGATAGTTCCTTGAGTTCCGCCGATACCAGATCACCAATGCCGCCCAGCTTTTTGTGACCAAACATATCGGTTTCCTGGTTTTCAAAAACCATTTCGCCGCCCTCAAACATGGCCCCTTCAGACACCAGTACAATTGAATATTTGCTGGGGTTTTTGTTGCGGTCGTAGGTCATCAATTCGGTGAGGTGTTCAATATTAAATTTGTGTTCGGGGATGACACAGCGGTTGGCGGCGCCGGCCATGGTTGGCAGCATGGCGGTAAAACCGGCGTAGCGGCCAAAGACTTCAAGCACCAAAAATCGCTCATGCGAACCGGCCGAGGTGCGGATGATGTTGGTCAGTTGGATGGTGCGGCTGACGCATGTGCTAAAACCAATGCAGTAGTCGGTGCCGGGTACGTCGTTATCCATAGTTTTGGGAATGGCAACCACGTTGAAACCCTGTTTGTACAGGTGAACGCCGTAGCTCAGCGTATCATCACCGCCAATGGGAATAAGGTAATCAACACCCAGCCAATCCAGGTTGGCCAGCACTTCCGGGGTCAAATCGTTAATTTCATCGGTGTACTTGTCTCGCAGATGTTCCGGCACATTCACTTTGGGAACGTGGCTGGCCCGGGTGCGCGATGAGTGGAGAAACGTGCCCCCGGTGCGCCCGGCGCGGTTTACAATTTCTTCTGTCAGGTCAATGTAACATTCGTGGTTGTCTGCTTTTTTATCTCGAACCACGCTCATAATTCCGGCCCAGCCCCGGCGCAAGCCGATGACCCGGTAGCCTTCGCGTAGCGCCCGAATGGTGACCGCGCGGATGGCCGGGTTCAGCCCCGGCACGTCGCCGCCGCCGGTGAGAATTGCAATGGTTCCCTTGGTCTTTTTTATGTTTACCATAATCAACACTCCGTTGTTTGTGAAAATAATTTAAAAAAGGAGGAGACGGTTGTGGTCAGTCTTCCCCCTTTTTAAGTTGCAAAAAAAATGGGGAAGGATTTGAAACCAAAACCTGCCCCACCTTCATTGTGGGCAACGCCGGGTTACGGCGCCGCTTTTTTGGAATTTTGCACACGGCAAAATTCACTATAAGTTATAACTTATAACAGAACGGCCCCAAGTATAGACTCATCCCCAAAATCTGTCAATCTGCCGTTGTAACCCCCAGAATCTTTACGCCCGATATTTGTTCCAGCTTTTGCGATAGCGCCTCGGTGTAGTGGGTGGTTTGGCCCGGAAATTCAACCGTGTAGCGGTTACCAATGTTAAAGTGGAACACATCTTTACCCGGTTGCCGGGCCAGCAGTTCAAACGCCATGCGCATGCGGTGTTTGTCTTGCGGCAAATTGCCCGATGGGGTGAACGCCAGCCGCACCAGCCGTCCGCCGGGGGCCGCCACAACAGGAGCCGGAGTCGCCGTATCTGCGGGTGCGGCGGGTGCAGGGGCTTCCGGCTGAATCACCTCGGCCGGAACGCTTTTGCCCGCCCCGTTGCTGCCGTTGGCCGCGCCGTTGGTTGTGCCGTTTGATGGTTTGGCGGTGGCGGGCGGCGGCGATTCTG
>RFJF01000480.1 GCA_003695455.1 Chloroflexota bacterium | reverse complement strand
GGGTGCGGCCTGCGCCCGCAGGCGCGGGTCGTTAACAAGCACAAGCTCTCTGATCGGCATAATTCAATATGATAGGCCACATTGAAAAGCTGTCAAAAAAATCATGCAGCGCCGCGCTAATCTTTCAGGATTATCGGCGGTCGCTTTGCCAAAAGCCCCAAGCTAGGGTATCATCCTCAACCGGATACCGTCCCCGATTTGCCTGCCCTGACGGGGCGGCGCTGAAAATGAAATAGACGGCAGGTAGCAAAGAGCAGAGACGCCCAAATTGGGCGTCTGTACAGAGTCGCAGAGTCACCCCCCTTATTCCTGACTCCCGACTCCCGAATCCTGTTTCAATGGAGCAACCCCAGTGAAAGAACCCCTAAGAATTGTCCCGCTCAGCGGCGCCGGCGAGGTGGGCAAAAATATGACCCTCATTGAGTACGGCGACGATGCCATTGCCATTGACTGCGGCCTGATGTTCCCGGAGAATGATATGCTGGGCATTGACCTGGTCATTCCCGACACCACCTACCTGCTTGACAACCCCGGCCTGCTCAAAGCCATTTTGCTGACCCACGGCCACGAAGACCACATCGGCGCGCTGCCCTACATTTTGCCGGATATTCCCGTACCGCTGTACGCCACCCGCCTCACCCAGGGGTTGATTGAAGTCAAGCTGAAAGAGGCCAAACTGCTGGACAAAATCGAGCTGAACACCATCACCAGCGAGAGCGTCATTGAAATTGGCCCCTTCAAAATCGAGCCGTTCCACGTCTGCCACTCCATTCCCGACGCGGTAGGCTACGCCATCCACACCCCGCAGGGGCTGGTCATTCACACCGGCGAGTACAAATTTGATGACACCCCCGCCGACGGCCGCCCGGCCGACCTGGACCGCCTGCGCCGCTACGGCGACGAAGGCGTACTGGTTCTGCTGTCTGACAGCACCAACGCCGAGCGCCCCGGCCACACCCCCTCGGAGCAGATTGTCAGCGCCGCATTTGAAGAGATTTTTGATGAAACCCGGGGCCGGATTATCATTGCCACCTTTGCCTCCAACATTTCGCGGATACAGCAGGTAATCAACATTGCCATGCGGCACAATCGCAAGCTGGCCGTGGTGGGCCGCAGTATGGTTGACAACGTAAAAATGGCGCGGGAACTGGGTTACCTGACCGCGCCGGAAGATATGATTATCCACGTGGATGACCTTGATGATTACCCCGATAACCAAATTGCCATTGTTTGCACCGGCACCCAGGGCGAACCGACCAGCGCGCTGGTGCGCATGGCTAACAACGAACACCGCCAGGTTCGCCTGCGAGAAGGCGACACGGTCATCCTCTCGGCCACGGCCATTCCCGGCAACGAGGAACTGGTACACCGCACGCTCAACAACCTGTTCCGCCTGGGCGCCGATGTGATTTACCAGAGCCTGCGCCCGGTGCACGTCTCCGGGCACGCCTCGCAGGATGAGCAGTTGCAAATGCTGCAACTGACCCGGCCCAAATATTTCATCCCCATTCAGGGCGAATACCGGATGCTGGTGCTGCACGGCCGGCTGGGGCAGGCGGCGGGCATTCCGCCGGAGAACATCTGGGTCATTGAAAACGGACAGGTAATTGAGTTTGACGAAGAGGGCGCCTTCCCCGGCGAGGTAGTTGCCAACGGCCAGATTTTGGTAGACGGGCTGGGCATTGGCGATGTGGGCAAGGTAGTGCTGCGAGACCGCCGCCTGCTCTCCCGCGATGGCTTTGTGGCCGTGGTGGTGGCGATTGATGAAAGAACCGGCGAACTGGTGGAAGGGCCGGACATCATTTCTCGGGGGTTTGTGTACGTGCGTGATTCCGAGGAACTGATTGAAGAGGCCAAAGAACGGGTGATTGACCTGCTGGAGAGCGGCGCCACCCACCGCGACACCGCCGCCAACGTCATCAAAAATAATTTAAGCCAGTTCCTGTACCAACGCACGCGCCGCAACCCGATGATTTTCCCCGTGGTGCTTGAAGTGTAGCCGGGTCAGGCTACCCACCCCAAAATTCTTCGGAAGAAAATAAAATTCCTTCGGAAGAAATTTAGATTCCTTCGGAAGAAATTTAGATTCCTTCGGAAGAAATTTAAAACACAAGCATAGCTGTGGCAAGCAGCGTTTGCCGGCAGGCCGGGTTGAACGGTTGATTGCTTCTCTCATCCCCCAACACTTTCCCAAAAATCTCCAGGCGCGGTGGTACGCGCCCGAAAGTGGCACGTTCCTGAGCGTTGTTCCGGTAGAGTCGGAGCCGCCGTATTTGTATGTGCGGGGGAATGTGTTGAATTGGATTGAGCGCGTGAACAGGAAAGAGACACCCGGCGGCAAAAGAAATAGGAAAGTTTTTGTAACTTTTGGGGAAAGTTGAGCGAAGTTTTCAGGTACTTCTGAGCGGCTTTGGCCTTGGCCCCACCTGCATCTAAAATGCGTTACCGGCTTCGGCATCGTCGCGGCGGCGCTCGGCTTGCTGTTTGACTGCCTCACGACTGCGCAGCCACAGCACTCCGCCGGGTAAACTGCCCACGTAAATCACCAACTGTTTCACCAGTGATAACGCAAAGGCCAGCGTGGCCGGCACACCCACCAATCCGTAAAAGTAGACGTACAGCACCGACATTGTTCCCAACCCGCCAATGCTGATGGGCGCAATCAGCACTACCGCAATAATCGGGTTGAACAGAAAAATGTACAGCGGCGGGATGGTGCCGTGCAATCCGGCCACAATGGCAATATCTACCAGGCTGGTCAGCACAATATTAGCCACACCCAGCAAAAATGCCTGAAACAGGGCGCGGTACTGGGTTCGGTAGGCGCCAAAAGCGTTGGAAAGTTGCCGGTAGATGGGGGCCAGCGGTTTGAGGAATTTGATGTCAAACAGGCGGCCAATGAGTTCCCGCAGCCGGTCGCTGAGCATCATGGCAAACACGCCCACAATAAACAGTGTGCCCAGCACCGCCACAATTTCAACCTGGGTCAGGTTTTCAACCAGGGCCGGGCTGGCCGGCACGCCGCCCAACTGGCCGGTCTCCGAAACAATACGCACCACAATCAGCGCCGCCACCACCGCGCTGACCATGTAGCCCATCAACCCGATGATGCGGTCTACCACCACCGAAACGGCAGCGTCGGCATTGCGCTCGGTGTAGCGGGCCACGCCAAAGCCGCGCATCACATCGCCGCCTACGTTGGCCGGCAAAAAGTTGTTAAAAAAGAAGCCCACAAAGGTGTAATTGGTCAGGGCAATCAGCGGCACCGGCACGCCCTGCGCCCGCAGCAGCACATACCATTTTACGGCGTTTACCACAATAGCGGCTTCAAACAGCAGCAGCGCCAGCAGCAACCAGGCGTAGTTGGCCGTGGTCAGCGTTTCTACCAGCACCGCCCGGTCGGCGGGGTCCGACAAAAAGCGATAAAAAAGATAGGCCATCAACCCCAGGCTGATGGCAATTTTCAACAGCGTAATCAGCTTGTCTTTCATTGATTCACTATCAGGAGATTATTCACGCTTGGCCGGCAGGTGCGGCGAGGTAATATTGATGCCCTGCGTGTCAACCGAACGTTTCACTTCTTTGGTGGTCCAGGCAATATCCCACACCACGTGGGTGCGCTTGCGGAACTTAAAATCGTACCAGCCCAGCAGCCGAGAATAGCCTTCGATGAGAGCCAGGGCAAACAAAATCCAGATCAGGCGCAGCGCGCCCCAGATTTCTTCAAAGGCCAGCTTTGCCAGCCGGGTGCCGCCCATACTGGAAACCTCGTAGCCGTATTTGGATTTTAAATAAAGATGACCGGCATGGTTACGGCGTCGCTGTTTCACAAAATCGCCCAGGGTTTCCGGCCCCATGTTAAAGACCACGGCATCGGGGGCGTAGCGCACCTGCAACCCCCGCCGAATCACCAGCGCCTCCACAAAGGCTTCGTCCATAGCTACATCGGGGGGGATTTGGTCAAACACCTTGCGGAAGGCAATCAGTTCGCCCAAGCGGGGAATTTCAAGGCAGAGTTGATGTTCCATTTTCAGCCGCAAATGCGATAAAAAACCGATGACGTGTTCGGGGGTGTTAACGGGTACTTTGTGGGCGCCGGTCATGCCCACGGCCGGGTCATGAAACATGCGCACCATATTTTCAATGGCATCTTCATGCGGTACGGTATCGCCGCTTTCCAGCACGCAGACATCGTGAGTGGCATGTTTCAAAAAAATGTTGATGGCGCTGGTTTTGCCTTCGCGTTTTTCCTGCACGTGTAATTGAATGCGCGGGTCAAAATTAACAAATTCCTGCACAATATCAACGGTGCTGTCTGTGCAACCGGAGGCCACCACAATAATTTCTGCAATTTCAACCGTGTGCAGCCGCTGGTCCAGCATGGCCTGCAAAATCTGGCCGATGTTGGCTTCTTCATTGTGGGCGGTAATGCCCACGCTGCACTTGATGACTGGTTGTTGATTCTCCGTCACGTTAGTCACTTTTCCGCTTTAACTGGTCTCGTTTATCCACTTTTTTAAAAAACTTGAGAAAAAGAAATGTCAGAAAACTTCCGGCGGCCATACCAAAAGCAATATAAAAATATTGAGGCCACAGCCCGGGAATGGGGCCAAGCCCCATCAACACCGCCGGAATGATAGTCAAAATTCCTACGGTAAAGGCAATTAATACACCGCGAGAGGCAGACAGGTCTGGCAGCCAGGTGCCAATAACCACAAATATGCCCACACCAATGGTAATAATAACAATCTGCGCGCCCCAGTAGTACAGCCGGAACACACCGTTCACCATATCCAAAATGGTTATAATTACAATCAGCACAAAATAAAAAAGCCCAAAGGCTACCCAGGACGATCGTTGTTCTTTTTCATCCATTTGAAACACCAGTACTGAATGCGCAGGGATAGTGAATAAAGTAGAGTTGCGCTCAAGCTTTGCAATTTTACCATATTCAGGCGCGATAGTAAAAGATGACAGCAGAGAAGTTACCGGCAACGGCATCAGACCGAAGGCAGCGGCGGCACCTCTGGCCCGCGCTCGAGCCGTAGTTTGACCCGTTTAACAAATTGCCCGCGCGGAATATAAACTTTGCGGGCGCAGGTTTGGCATACCAGGCCAATATCTGTGCCTAACCGTACCACGCGCCAGTCTGTGCCGCCGCAGGGATGAGGCTTGCGCATACGCACCACATCTCCCACGCGAATATCTGTTGGGTCAATCATGGGGCGCGCTCCGGTTTGCGGGCCAGCAGTTGGGCGGTAAACCGATCCTGATGCCGGCCTTCGTGATAGGTAACTACGGTCAACCCGGCAAAAGCATGGCGCAGTTCGTTGGGCCGCAGGTAGAACTCTTCCCGCGTCGAGCCGGGGTGGTACGGCTGGTCAAGCTGGGTCAGGGTAAAGGTCTCGTAGATGAGCCAGCCGCCGGGCAGCAGCCGCTCGTGGATGAGCGGGAAAAGCGGCCGGTACAAAAAATAAGAAACCAGAATTACGGCGTAGTTTTGTCGCGGCAGCCAGCCGTGTTCAACATCGCCCACAATGCAGCGCACCCGGTCAGACAGGCCGGTGGTTGCGGCGCGCTGCTGCGCCAGCCGCAATCCCTGCCACGAGATGTCCACCGCATCCACCACAAATCCCCGCCGGGCCAGCGCCAGCGAATGTCGCCCGGCTCCGGCGGCAATATCGAGCGCCGGGCCGCCGGCCGGCAGACGGGGCAGGCTGGCCTGCACAAACGGGCTGGGTTCCAGCCGCGCCGCCGGGTGCAGCGCCGCGTAGCGGGTATCCCACTTTTTGCGGGGTGGCAAATGTTTAACTGCGTGTTTCAGCGACAGCAACGATTTGCGGTGCATTTAACGGCCCACCTTTTTCTGAAGATTCAAATCAACGCCGGATGATGGCTGGTCCGCAACGTTGGGTTGGTTGTTGCCGTAGCCAAACAGCATTTTTCGCCAGATGAGTACAATCAGCACGCCCAGCCCCACGCCGGACCACAGCGTAAAAAAACGGATGATGAGCGTGGCGGTGGCTGCCATCGCTTCTGACAGGCCCAGGACCACCTGTAAAATGCCGGTCATTGATGCTTCTGTGGCGCCCAACCCGCCGGGCAAACTCGACGCGCCGCCAATCAACGAGCCAACGGCCAGCGTGAAAATTGACAGCAGCGCCACCTGCATCGCTTCCGGCACCCCCAGCCCCACCAGCACCCAGTAAAAGGCCAGCCCTTCGGCAATCCAGGCCAGCAGCCCCACACCCAACCCCACCAAAAAATTTTTGGGGCGCAACAGTTGGTAGGTGCTTTCGTACAAAGCGTGCAGGTGATGCGCAATTTTTGAGACCAGCGGCAAGCGTTCGCCCAGCGCCAGCAGCCACAGCGCCAGCGGCCTGATTTGCACCACCACCACCCCAACCAGCAGCACGGTCATAATGAACCCCACGGCCGGCCAGTATTGGGGGTAGGCCAGCAACCCCAGCGCGGCCAGCAGAGCCATTGCCAGGCCGTCAATCACCCGGTCTACCACAATCGAGGGGGCGGCCGTGGCCGGGTTGGCGTTGGCAATATTTTTGAGCCACAGCAGCCTGATCAGTTCGCCCACCTTGCCGGGCGTGAGCGTCAGCGAAAATCCGCCAATGAAGACCCGGATGCTGGTCCACAGCGAAATGTTACGCACGCCAACTTCTCGCAGGTAGTAGTGAAACCGCACCGAGCGCAACGCATAGTTGAGCACGGTCAACCCAAAAATGGCGGGCATCAGCCGCCAATCAAACTCCTGCACCAGCCGGCTCATCTCGCGGATATCGCCGTACAGCAGCAGGCCAATCAGCACCAGCACCGCCAGCGCCGCGCCCAGAGCCATTCTTCGTTTAACGTCGGTGGTCATTCGCTATTCGCTATTCGCTATTCGCTATTCGCTATTCGCTATTCGCTATTCGCTATTCGCTATTCGCACGGATTATATCAAACGGGGCAAATTGAAGCAATGCCGCCGGCAGGTTGGTGGAGATTTTACGCCGGTCATTACGCATCGGCGATTTTTGCGGCTATAATCATACACAAACAATATCGGGG
>RFJF01000479.1 GCA_003695455.1 Chloroflexota bacterium | reverse complement strand
GTTGCAGTGCTGGGTAAGGGTGTGAATGTGGGCGTAATGGTGGGCGGGAAGGATTGGGTGGGTGTTGGTTCAAGAGTGGCGGTAGGTGGTTTTGGTTGAGTGGGTGTGGCAGTGGCCGGAACGGGCGTGTTGCTGGGGGTGGCGGTGACAAACAGCGGAGTTGTGGCCGTGGGTGTGATTCCGGGAACGGCGGGGCCAATGATTTCAACCTGCGGCGCGGTTGCCAGCGCAATCAATCCCAGGCAGTAGCAGGGAATGGTCATCAAAATGATGCCGATTAGCACGCCGTAAATGGCGCGTTTTTGTTGGGGTTGGTTATTGAACCAGTCAAACATAAGAATTAGCAACTAGCAACAAACAAAGAATGGCGAATGAATGTGTTAATGATAGGGGGGGCTGAAAAAGTTGTCAAAATGTGAAGGTTAATTTGTGGGCGTATCGCCCAGCGGCAGAATCAAGTGGAAGATACTGCCGGGGCAGGTTTTGGGGTTGTAACCGGGGCTTTCTACCCACAGCGAACCGCCGTGGGCTTCGGCTACGCCGCGCGCAATGGGCAGCCCCAACCCGGCGCCGCCGCCCATAAACCCGGTTTTGCTGGTGCTGTGGTGTTCAATCCGGCGAACTTCGTGGAAAGTTTCAAATATAAGCTCCTGTTCTTCCGCAGGAATGCCTACCCCGGTGTCGCTAACGGTAATTTTGACAAATTGCTGGGCACGGCGGCCCTCAACGCCGGTGATTTCAACATCAATTTTGATTTGTCCGCCGTTGGGTGTGTATTTGACGGCGTTGCTTACCAGATTTCTCAGAATTTGCAACACCCGTTCGCCGTCGGCCCACAACGAAGGAATGTGACCGGCATCGGCCACCTGGAATGTTTGCTGCCGCTGCGCCACGGTGGGGGCAAATTCAGCCGCAATTTTTTTCAGCAGCCGGTCTAAATTAACCGGCGATTGTTTGAGTTGGAGCGTACCGGCTTCAATGCGGGTGACATCGAGCATATCCTGCACAATACCCTGCAACCGGTCCACACTGCTGATGACGCCATGCAGAATTTCCTGCGTGGTGGGGTCCGCCGAGGCCATAAATTTGCTGCCGGGCGTTGCCAGCATACTCAAATAGCCCTGCGCCGCGGCCAGCGGGGTGCGCAGCTCGTGGGCAGCCAGGTTGATAAAACGGGATTTCATGGCGTCGGTGTGTGCCAGTTTGCGATTGGCCTCGGTCAACTCCTTGATTTTCTGGTCCAGCCGGTCTACCAGCCGCACATTGTATTCCCGCAGGTACCGCTTTTCCTGTTCGGTGGTAACGGTTTCGCGCCGCCCGCCCAAAAATTCGGCAAGTTGGTCCGGCAACAGGTCAATGTCTACCGGTTTGGAAATGTAGCCGTCGCAGCCGGCGGTGAGCGCCCGTTCACGGTCGCCGGCCATGGCTTTGGCAGTCAGCGCAATGACCGGCACGTTTTCAAGCCCGGCCATGCTTTTGAGCCGGGTGGTGGTTTCGTAACCGTCCATGCCGGGAATGTTGATGTCCATTAAAATCAAATCCGGCATTTCACGTTGTGCTGCTTCAACGCCGCCGGGGCCGTCAACGGCTTCAACCACAGTGTGCCCTTCCAGTTCCAGCACCTGCCGGATCAGCATTCGATTGGCAGGGTTGTCTTCAACGTGCAAAATTTTAGCCATTAGTGCAACCTGTAATCGGCGTCAATGGTATTTTGCTGCGGGTTTGCGGGCGTAACAGGAATGGTAAACGAGAAAGTGCTGCCCCGGCCCGGCGCGCTTTCTACCCAGAAATCGCCGCCGTGTAATTTAACCAGCCGGTAGCTGATGGCCATGCCCAGGCCGGTGCCTTCGGCGCGGCGCGCTTCAGAACTGTCAATCTGGCGGAATGGTTCAAACACTTTGTCAATGTCTTCTGCTCTAATGCCAATGCCGGTGTCAATAACAGACACGCACACGTAATCTTGCCCGTTGCGATTGATTTTTGAGATTTGCAGGGTAATGCAGCCGGCGTCGGTGAACTTGGCCGCGTTAGAAAGCAAATTGACCACCACCTGCCGGATTCGGTTGCGGTCCACAAAAATCCGGGGCAGGTGCGGCTCAAGTTCCTCTTTCAACTCGATGGGTTTGTTATCAATCAAAATATAGGTAGCGGCAATGACCCCCACAATAATTTCTTCAACGGTAACCCAGTCCATATCCAGCCGGATTTTTCCGGCCTCAATTTTAGACAAGTCCAGAATATCATTAACCAGGCTGAGCAGTTGTTTGGAGTTGTCATAAATGATGGAGAGATCGGTATGCTGGGTTGTGTTGAGCGGCCCCAGTTTTTGGTTGAGCAGGAGTTTGGTAAATCCAATAATGGAATTGAGCGGGGTGCGCAATTCGTGGCTGACGGTGGCAATAAAATCGGTGCGCACCCGGTTGGCCCGGCTCAACTCTTGTTTAATGCGAGCCAATTCATGGCGGGTGCGCTCTAACTCTGCGGCCAATTCTGGCGGGTTGGCAGAGGAAAAACCATCTCCGTCCCCTGATTCCGGCTCGGACAGCCGGCAGACCACGGCACGCAACCCTGCCACCGCCGATTGCCCCATCTGCGCGATGGCTTGTTGCGGGGTGATTTTTTGTTGCTCCAACAACACCAGCAGTCCCAAAATATGGGCCTGTGCCTGAAAATCGGCTTCGGTCAGCCCCTGTTCAAACAGGCCGGCTGGAATGTTTACGGATATTTTTTTAAAAGAACTCATGGGCTTGCAAGTTACCCGTTAAACAGGTTCAGCCACTCATCAACTTCATCCGGTGAAACAGACACATCGGGCTTGCTGCCGGGGTCGGCTTCGGCGGAACTGCCGGTGCGGGCGCGCATCTGGCCCGCAAATTCTGCCGAACTGACCACCCGTATCCCGGCGTTGCGGGCGGCGCGCTGCACCGCATGGTCAGACGAAACCACGCCCCACGCCTGCGGATTTTTCACTTTTTTTACCCGCCGGGCAATAACCTGGTCGGCGGTTTGGCCGGATGCGGCGTACTTTACGGTTATGCCACCCTGGCTGCGGGTAGAGCCGGGCCGGTAGCCGCCGCCGGGGTCAAACACCACCGTGATTTTGTGGCCCGTTTTGGCCCGGTAACTGCGCAGCCGTTCCAGAAGTTTGGCTTCGTCATTGGGGTCGCTAAGCCGCAACCCCGGCAGTTGCCCAATTAAATTGTGTCCGTCAATTAACCACTGCATACTTATTTATAGATTATACGGGCTGAATCCTTGCAACTCAATGGGAGACAATTACCAATTACGGCAATGGTACATTTGCCGCCGGTTTGCCAAATTGTTGATGTTTTACATCCAGCGTTTGTAGTAAAAATCGCTGTCTTCGTTGTTGTTGAGCCGCTTGACAATCTCGTAAAACCACTCATCCAGATGGGCGTCGTGGCTGTCTAGCCGCGGAAAGGGGTTGTCGTAGCCTTGAGTCAGGGCTTTGCCCACCCGGTCCAGCGCACCGAGCGCCAGTTCCGGCACGCCAATCATGCGGATGCCCTCTTTTTTCATCAGCGTTTCATTGACGTTGGCCATGGTCATACCGCCGGGGATAAGCGGCAGGGCACGGGTGCGCATCATGGGGTAGAAAATATCCATCACTACCGGCCTGCCGCCGCTGCCGTAGGCCTGCCGTGTGGCTGCCTGCAAAATTTCTTTGGGCAGGTACAAACTGGTAGAGTAGGCTCCCTGCCGCCCGTATTCCGGCAGGCTGGGGTCGCGTCCGGCCTTATCCAGACTGCCGCGCCAATCGGCGTACACGGCGGCGCTCACCTGAAATCCATTGGCGGCCAGAACTTCTGGAAACGTTACCGCCATTTCGCCCATCACAAATTTGGTAATTTCAATTTGCCTTTCATTGAGTGGCAGCAACTTCCACTGAAAGAGGTTGCCGTTGGCATCTACATCTTTCACATAAACCGGCGGCATGCCCGGCAGCATCCCCGACAGTGCCGCAGCCACGGTGTTAAAATAAACTACCTGCCCGGCGCCAACAATTTTCAGGGCATTGATAATATCTTCCAGCGCCTTGCCTTCAAGGGCCATGCCGCCGTTGAGCCAATGAAAACGTTCGCCCATACCGGCGGCCTGCGCCCAGTCTTGCATTACCTTGCCGGTTTCAAAATTGAGCGATTTTTTCAGATCGCGGCCCAGCAGAATAACGCTGGCCGCTTTGCCGTGCCCCAGCACAGCGGTAGCCAAAGCGCCGCCCAAACCGGGGCCGGTTGCGCCGGCCAGCAGCACGTGTCGTCCCTCAAGCCAGTCCAGATTAAACCGGCCGCTCTCCAGCAGTAATTTTTGCTCGGTCCAGTTTGAATCAACCAGTGCTTTGGCCTCGGCCGGAAAGGCTGCAATCTCTTCTTTTGTGGGCCGGGTGATGGCCGGCGTTCCCTCAACAATGGGCAGGTTGGGGTCTGGGGTGGCAAATGGGCTGATTACAGTTGTCATTCTGTACCTCGTTTCATTTAAATTCAATCAAATTCAATGGATTGTGCTTGCTCATCAAAAGAAGCCTGATTTTAACACGTTCGGCAGGTGGCGTCAATGAAATTGAATTGATGCCGGAGCGTGCTTTGTGAAGTTGCACAAATGTCTGTAAAATTC
>RFJF01000478.1 GCA_003695455.1 Chloroflexota bacterium | reverse complement strand
TGACACAGGATGCAAATAAACAAATCACCTGCAATTTTGATTGTTCAGCCAATGCAGGTATCATATCGCCACCCGCCAGAGGAAACCGAGATGTGTGGACGTTTTACCCTGACAACCAACGTTAAAAAACTGGCCGAGGCCTTTGCCCAGTACAGCCCGCCCGCCGATTTTACGCCCCGGTACAACATTGCGCCGTCTCAGCCGGTAGCCGTGGTAGCCAACGATGGCCGGCAGGCGGTTGATTTTTTTGTGTGGGGACTCATCCCCGGCTGGGCCAAAGACCCCAAAATCGGCAGCCGGATGATTAACGCCCGCGCCGAAACGCTGGCCGAAAAGCCGTCATTCCGCACAGCCTACCGCCGCCGCCGCTGCCTGATTTTGGCAGACGGCTTTTACGAGTGGCGCAAAGCCAGCGACAAAACCAAAACGCCGATGTACATCCAGCTTGAATCACGCGAGCCGTTTGCCTTTGCCGGTCTGTGGGAGCGCTGGCACTCGCCGCACGGCGACGAGGTACTGAGCTGCACCATCATCACCACCCAACCCAACGATTTTATGGCGAAAATCCACAACCGGATGCCGGTGATTTTGCCGCCGGAAGCATACGAACGCTGGCTGGAACCGGCGGAACAATTACCGGCGGCGCTGCAATCGCTGCTGGTTCCCTTTCCCGCCGAGCAGATGACTGCCTACCCGGTCTCAACGTTTGTCAACAGCCCGCGCAATGATTCGCCGCAGTGCGTTGCCCCACTTTCGCAACTGATGTGAGCGGACGGGCAACAATTTCCCAATACAGATCACAAACCTCTGCACCCTGACTCCTCATTCCAGCTTACCGGAGACACCCATTTATGATTGAAAAACTGAAACACAGTGAACTTGCCAAGCACGCCGCGCTGGGCGCGCTGCTGGGATTTGTAGCCGGGTTTATGTACGGGTCGCTGGCCTGGACCGGCATCGCCACTGTAGCCGGGGCAGTGTTGGGAATTGCCATTGATTTGGTTGACCGCGCCTTTTACCGCACCCCGGAACAGGGCGGCGGCCCACACGCGCTCACCGTCACCGTGATGATTATTCTGGTCATCATTCTGGCGCTGGGCGGCGTTTTTATTTTGGTGACCATATGAACCACACCGCAGAAAATATCGAACTGAAAATTTTTTACATTATGGACCCGATGTGCAGTTGGTGCTACGGCTTCAGCGCCGAACTGGAGCAAATTGTGGCTCAACTGCCGGACGGGGCCAAATTTTACACGGTGATGGGTGGGTTGGCCCCTGATTCTGACGAACCGATGGGGCCGGAGATGATTGCCTACCTCAAAAGCGCGTGGGCGGCGGTGGCCGAGCGAACCGGCGCAGAATTCAACTTTGATTTTTTCACGGCCTGCACCCCCCGGCGCTCAACCTACCCGGCCTGCCGCGCGGTCATCGCTGCGGGGATGCAGGGGGCCAATCACGTGCCGGAGATGGTTGCCGCCATCCAGCGAGCCTACTACCAGCAGGCCCGCAACCCCTCGGATGAGGCAACGCTGGTGGAACTGGCGGAAGAAATCGGGCTGGACGCGGCCCGTTTTGCCGGTGACCTCAACTCGGCGCAGGTGGAGCAGTTGCTCAACGCCGATTTCAACTTTCGCAACCGGCTGGGCGTGCAGGGATTTCCGGCGCTGATTCTGCAAAAAGGGCAGGAATTTTACGGACTGTCAATTGGGTACGCCACGGCTGAGGCGGTGCTGGCGCGACTGGCGTGGGCGCTGGCCCAGTAGCGTGCTGCGTCACGGCAAAAGCTGGTAGCCGCCATCCACGGTAATTGTTTGCCCCACAATCATTTCTGCCCCATCGGAACAGAGAAAAGCCACCACCCGCGCCACATCCTCCGGCGATACCAGCCGGCCCGCCGGCGCGCGCGAGGCGGCGTAGTCGAACACTTCCTGCAAATCCACGGGGAAGGCGCTCACGGCGTCGGTGTTGACCAGGCCCGGCGAAACAGCGTTGACCACAATGCCCTGCGGGGCCAGTTCCACGGCCAGGTAGCGCGTCAGCGATTCAACCACCGCTTTTGAGAGGCCAATCACGGCGTAGTGCGGCAGAACCCGCCGGCTGCCGGGGCTGCTGATGTTGACAATCCGGCCCCAGCCGTGCTGAGCCATCAGCGGCGCGGCCCGCTGCGCGCAGCGCAGAATTGAGCGCGCGTTTACGTCCATGGTCCAATCCCAATGTTTGTCGGTCACGTCCAGAATATCGCGCGGGGTGCCGCTGGCGGCGTTGCCCACCAAAATATCGCAGCGGCCAAATTCCGCCTCAAGCTGGTCGAAAAGAGAGTCAATTTGCGCGGCATCGGCCAGATTGGCTTTGACGGCTATCGCCCGCCGGCCCAGTGCCTCAATTTCCGCGACGGCGCCGGCGGCGGCGCTCTTTTTGCGCAGGTAGTGAACCACCACGTCCGCGCCGCGCCGGGCCAGTTCCACGGCGATGGCCCGCCCAATCCCCCGCGAGGAGCCCGTAACCAGCGCCACCCGCGAGTCCAATGAGTTTGTGGAGTTTGTGGAGTTTGTGGAGTTTGTGGAGTTTGGTGGGTTTGGTGAGTTGGGTGGGTTGGG
>RFJF01000477.1 GCA_003695455.1 Chloroflexota bacterium | reverse complement strand
TATTTGTCTGGCCCAGATTTGCCGGTGAATGTTGAAGATTCCACTGCCGGCGGCGTCGGACATATCGGTGGCAATAGCGCCGGTCATTTTCAGCCGCAGATAATCTTTGGGAAACACAACATTCTTCACCTGTGCCAGCAAATCCGGCTGCTGGTCAGCCAGCCACAACAGCGTAGCGCCCAAAAATCCCACCGCCGGCAACGTGCCGGTGATGGCGGCGTAATCGGCAGCGCCTACTGTTTGGATGAGTGTTTGCACGGCTTTGGCACTGCGCTGGTCGGCCCAAATAATGGCCGGGTGCAGCGGGTTGGCCTGCGCATTCAGCAGAACCGTGCCGTGCATTTGCCCGGAAAAACTTACAGCGGTTACATGCGGCCGGCTGGTATTGGCCACCACCCGGCGGGTTACGGCCACGGCAGCTTGCCACCAGTCAGCCGGGTTTTGCTCGGCGCGATTGGGGGCGGGTTTGTTAACCGGATATTCCTGTGCGGCGGTTGCCTGAATTGTGCCGGTGGCGGGGTCAAACAGCACAGCTTTTATGCTCGATGTTCCCAGGTCCAGCCCCAGTAAAAGTGGCACCATTTTCTCCCGTTATGAAAAAACCTGTCCACAATGAGGACAGGTTTTGAAAATTTGAGCAACTGACTGGTTAATTGCCGGATGAGAGCACTTCAACATCTGCCGGGTTTTGCAGGTCAAAATCGCTGCCAACAATCAGCCTGAAATCCACATCGCTTTGCAAATTTGGGCTGTAACGCACGTTTTCATCATCTACGTTGAAGATTGCTTTTAAGAGTTGCAGCGTGTAATTTTTGTCTTCGTTGTACACCACAATAACGCTGTGAGTGTAGGTGTTGGTATCGGCGGGGCTGAACTGCACAATGTTGAAACCCTGATTTTTCAGGTAGAGTGCAGTTTGAGAGGCCAGGTTGGAAAGGCTGGTTCCATTTTGAACCACCAGCCGGGCATTTTCCTGCGCCAAAAATGCCTTGATTTCTTCCTGTTGCTGGGCGGCCTGTTCAATCTCCTGGGCCCGCTCCTGATGTGCTTGCGAAGTGGCTTTGGCCTGGATTTCCTCCGGCGACGGGCCAGCCGGGATTTCCGGCTCGGTTTCAGCAAACATTTCGTCAACCACCTCGCCAATTTTTTCGCGTAGCGGGAGTAGTACCTGTGCTTTGGTTTCTGGCACCACGTAATTGACGGTGAGTTTGTAAT
>RFJF01000476.1 GCA_003695455.1 Chloroflexota bacterium | reverse complement strand
GGCCGGATGTGAATCCTGCGCTGCCGCTGGCGGCCAATTTTGCCGGCCAGATTTTGTTAACCGGCTACGACTCGATTAACGAATCGGCGCCGCTTCACCCCGGCGATTCCCTGCCGCTGACATTTTATTGGGCCGCGCAGTCGCCGCCGGGCCGCAATCTCAACCTGTTCATCCACCTGGTAGAGCCGGCCACGCAGACTCAGGTGGCCGGTTTTGACGGCCCGCCGCCGTTCCCCACCCAATTTTGGCCGGCGGGCGCAAAAATTGTGGATGCGCGCACGCTAAAAATGCCGGAGGATTTGCCCCCCGGCACGTACAATTTGGTGATTGGTTGGTACAATCTTGAGGATTTTGCCCGCCTGCCGCTGACCGGCGCCAATTCCGGCGATTCTCTGCTGCTGCACCGGGTGACGGTGGAATAACCTGGCCCGCGTTAACCCAGATATTTTTGGATGACTTCAACCAGCCGTTTCAGGCTGACCGGCTTGCTCAAATAATCGGTGGCGCCGGCCTCCATGCAGCGTTCGCGGTCGCCGGGCATGGCCAGTGCGGTCAGGGCAATGATGGGTATATCCTGCAGGCCGGCTTCGCTGCGAACGTGGCGGGTGGCTTCCAGCCCGTCCATCACCGGCATTTGAATATCCATCAAAATCAACGCCGGGTGGTCTTCTTTGGCCCGTTCCAGCGCCTCGGCGCCATCGCGGGCCACCGTCAAATTAAAACCTTTGGCCAGCAAATAATCAGAAATGGTGGCAATGTTGGCTTCGTTGTCTTCAGCCAGCAAAATCAGTGGCGATGATGTGTCGTCGGGTTTATTCATTGTTTTTCTCGTTTGTGGGTAATCCCATTGAATTTGGTTGGATCGGGCTTCGCGCGGCAAAGACACGGTGAAACGGCTGCCGCGCCCCACCTCGCTTTCCAATCGAACGCCGCCCTGGTGCATTTCTACCATGCGGTACACCAGCGTCAGCCCCAGCCCGGTGCCCTCGTAGCGGCGGGAAAGGCGGCTGTCGAGTTGGACAAACGGTTTGAACAACCGCTGCGCATCCTCCGCGGCAATACCGATGCCGGTATCCCACACGGTAAAATCAACCGCGTCATTTTCCGGATTGTTGGTAATGTCCAGCCCAACCTGCCCGCCTTCGGGCGTAAATTTAACGGCGTTGCTGAGCAGGTTTACCAGAATTTGCTTCAGCCGCCGCTCGTCGGCCTTGAGTTTGATGCCGGGTTCAACGTTAACAGAAACTTTTATCCGTTTGCCGTGCGCTTCCCGGTCAATAAAGTGGCGGCTCACCTGGCCAATCACATCCACATCAACCGGCGTTATTTGCAGTTCCATTTTGCCGGCTTCTATTCTGGATAAATCCAGAATGTCATTAATGAGCGAGAGGAGATGCCGGCCGCTGTCTTCAATCCGATTCACTGCCTCGCGCTGCTCCTCGTTGAGCGGCCCGTACACCTGCTCTTGCAGCGCCTCAGACATGCCCAGCACGGCGTTGAGCGGGGTGCGTAGTTCGTGGCTCATGGCGGCCAGAAACTCGTCTTTGAGCCGTGCCGCCCGCGAAAGTTCCGCGTTGGCCAGGCTCAATTCGGCGGTGCGTTCCTGCACCCGCTGGGCCAGCCGCGCTTTTTCGTCGGCCAGTGCTTGTTGGGCCATTTTGCGTTCGGTCACATCGCTGACAACCCCGTACACCAGCATTTCATCGCCAGAAAACTCAACCCGGCCGCTGTCTCGCACCCAGATTATTTCGCCGTCGGCCCGCACCAACCGGTATTCCATTTCGCTGCTTTGACCCTGCCCCAGCTTTTTGGCCTGCAATGCCGCCGCTGCCTGGTCATCGGGGTGAATCACAATCCGGGGCCAGAAGCTCCAGTCGTTTTGAAAATTTTCAATGGGATAGCCGGTCAAATCGGCCACGTTGGGAGAGATGTACAGATTGGTGCGCTCGTCATTTTTGTTAACGGCGTAAAAATAAATATGGTCGCTAATGGAGTTGACTACCTGCCGAAAGTTTTCTTCGCTTTGGTGCAGTGCATGGGTGATACGGCTGCGTTCAAGCGTGCTGACAAACATTTCGCCCACAATTTTCAACAGCGGAGACACATCGTGCGGCAACCGGTGCGGCTGAGCCGAATCAAACCCCAAACAACCGGCCAGCGTGCCGCCGTATACCACCGGTACCACCACCAGCGACTGGATGTTGTTTGCGGCAAAAAATGTTTTTTCGGCGGCGGCTTCCGGCGGAAGTTTGTCTGCGGTGGCAATGCTGACCGGTTCAAACCGCTTCAGCCGGTCAAACAGCCACGGAAAGCGGTCAATCTGCGTGTCTTGCAGGGCAGACGCAACCGGCTGAACGCCGGCGGCGCACCACTCGTGGATTTTTCTGATGGTTACGCCATCTTTTTCCAGCAACATTATGTAGGCGTGGTCAGCGCCAATGGTAGTGCCAATGCTCTGCAGGGCAAACATCACCGCGCCGTCCGTGTCATCGGCGGGCATCTCAAGAAACTGGGTCAGAATTGTGGCAATGAGTTTTTCAAACCGCACCCGGTTTTGCAGGGCAGCTTCAGTCTCGGCGTGGATTTGGTCTTGAACCGTCAACGTTGACCTCTGTGGGCTGGTCTAAAGTTGGAGTGGTTCCATGCTAACGTAAATTGCCCCCTGTGTCAATCGCTGTACGATTGCGCGGCCAAACAAAAAATTTGTCACCGGCCAATCTTTAGGCGATAATCCCCTGCACGAAAGGAGCGACAACATGGAACTTGCACAGATCATCAAAATTGCCCGGGGTGATGAACCCGCCGACCTGCTGTTGAAGAACGCCAATGTAATCAACGTCTTTACCGGCGAGATTACCCGCACCGATATTGCCATTGTTCATTCCAGAATTGTGGGATTAGGCCCCTACGAAGCTCGCGAAGCGGTGGATTTGCAGGGACGGTACGTGGCCCCCGGCCTGATTGACAGCCACGTGCACATCGAAAGCGCCATGGTTCCGCCGCCGGAATTTGCCCGCGCTGTGGTGCCGCGCGGCACCACCACCGTCGTCACCGATCCCCACGAGATTGCCAACGTGCTGGGGCTTGAAGGTATTCGCTACATGCTGGAAATGGCCAAGCATAACCCGCTCAGCGTGTACGTGAACGCGCCCAGTTGCGTGCCCAGCACCCACATGGAAACCACCGGCGCCTCGCTGGAGTGGTACGACCTGGAACCGTTGCAGCGCGAACCGTACGTCATCGGCCTGGCCGAAGTGATGAATTTTCCCGGTGTGGTACACGGCGACGAGAGCGTGCTCAACAAAATCCGTTCCTTTAAAGGGCGGGTCAAAGACGGTCACTGCCCCGGCCTGACCGGCAAGGCGCTGAACGCCTACGCCAACGCCAGCATTGGCAGCGACCACGAATGCACCACCGTGGACGAGGCGCTGGAAAAGCTGCGGCTGGGCATGTACATTTTTATCCGCGAGGCCACCAACGCTCACAACCTCAAAAACCTGCTGCCGATGGTTACGCCCCAAAATTCGCGCCGCATCTGTTTTTGCACCGATGACCGCCAGCCCGCCGACCTGTTGCAGGAGGGCCACATTGATTTTATGGTGCGCACCGCCATTGCGCAGGGCGTGCCGCCCATCACCGCCTTCCGCATGGCCACGCTCAACCCCAGCGAGTATTTTCACCTGCATGACCGCGGCGCGATTGCCCCCGGCCGCCGCGCCGATCTGATGGTCTTCTCTGATTTGCAGAATCCGGTTGCCGAAACAGTCTATCGTGGCGGCAAACTGGTAGCCCAAAACGGCCAAATGCTGCCGTGGGAACGTCAGGTGCGGCGCAGCGTGCTGCGCAGTTCAATGAACGTGGACTGGAGCAAGGTGAATTTGAGCCTGCCTGTAGAGGGGCGGCAGGCGCGCATCATCGGCGCCATTCCCGACCAGTTGATCACCCGTCAACTGATTGAAGACACACCGCACCGCAACGGCGTGGTTGCCGCCGACACCGGGCGCGATATTCTCAAAATGGCGGTCATCGAGCGCCACCTGGCCACGGGCCGCTGCGGCGTGGGGCTGGTGCGCGGGGTGGGGCTGCAACGCGGTGCCATTGCCAGTACTGTGGCCCACGATCACCACAACATTGTGGTCATTGGCGCGGATGACCAAAGCATGCTCACCGCCGCCCGCGCCATTGCCGAAACCCGGGGCGGCATGGCCGCCGCCGAAGGCGATTCGGTGCTGGCCCGGCTGCCGCTGCCCATCGCCGGGTTGATGAGCGACCAGCCCATTGAGGCCGTCCGCGACGGCATGGACGAACTCCTCCGCGCCGCCCACCGGCTTGGTTCGCCCCTGCATGACCCGTTCATGGCCATGAGTTTTCTGGCCCTGCCGGTTATTCCCTCGCTCAAACTCACGGACCACGGGCTGGTGGACGTGGACAAATTCGAGCTGGTTCCCCTGTTTGTGTGACGTTTCCCCGCCGGGCTGCCGCCCAATTTACCGGCGGCCCGGCGTTTTTCCCCATCAAGAGCGATACAAAAAGCGATACAACCCCCAAAAACCCTTGAAAAGCCCGGTTTTCTTCCTTATAATGGGTAGTACAGTTTGTCAAGCCGCGCGGTACAGGCCGACCGGCTAATGGGGGGAATCTTGCTCCACAGGGTGGGAGCAGGCAGGGGAGCGTGAACCGGACAG
>RFJF01000475.1 GCA_003695455.1 Chloroflexota bacterium | reverse complement strand
CGTGAAAACAGAATTAATCATTGCCTTGTTTGAAAATGATGAGTCCGGTGCCGGCAGGGTGCTGGAAAAAGTCAGAGAATACCACAAAGAAGGGCTTCTCCGGATTCACAATGTAGCCACCCTTGTGATGCCCCAGGAGGGTGAAGCCGTGGTTAACGATGTAAACGATGTTGACAAGAAACAAGGCACCCGATTTGGCGCAGTTACCGGGGGCATCATCGGGTTGCTGGGCGGCCCGGTTGGTGTCATCATCGGCGCGGCGGCCGGCGCAGCTACCGGCCGCGTCACCGCCAATCTGGCCGATTACGGCGTGCCGGACAAATTACTAGAGCAGGTGAAATCAAAAATGCAACCCGGCAGTTCGGCCATCATCCTGTACGCCGAAATGAAATGGGCTGACAAAGCTGTGCGCACGCTCGAAGAAAACGGCGCAAAAGTGTACCACGATACCATTGAAGGAGACCTGCCGCTGCCGGGCTCGCCAAACGTGGCTTAACCGGATTGTTAGCCGCCGCGGAGCAGGGACACGATGTCAAAAAAATACCAACATCTCGGAATTTTTAGCGATTGGGTTGCGGCTGCCCAACAGGAACAAAAATTATGGCCGGCGGCTGAGCCGGGGCCGGAAACACAACGCCGGTTTCGGCAGGTTTTGGGGTTTACCAACCGGCCGGACACGCCGGTTGACGTGAAAACAGAGCAACGTTGGGAGCGCGACGGCCTAGCCGGGCAAGTGGTGTCGTGGTCGGTGGGGTACGGGCCGCGAACCCGGGCCTGGGTGTTAAAACCGGCCGGGGCCACCCATCCCCTGCCGGGAATTCTTGCCCTGCACGACCACGGCGATTTCAAGTTTTACGGCAAGGAAAAGATTGCCGCAGGCCCTGACACCCCGCCGCAATTCCTGATGGACCGCTTTGGCAAAAGTTACGGGGGCCGGGCGTTTGCCAACGAATTGGCGCGTGAGGGATTTGTGGTGGTCATCCACGATGTGTTTCTGTGGGGCAGCCGTAAATTCCCGCTGGATGCCATGGCCGAAAATATCCGGGCCACGGCAATCGCCGCCAAAAGCAACTGGTGGCCCAACGGCAACCAGCCGTACGACGTTGCCGAATACAACGCGGTGGCTGCCCTGCACGAGCACACGGTGGAGAAATACTGCAACCTGCTGGGAACCACGCTGGCCGGGGTGGTGAGTTTTGAAGACCGTGTGGCGTTCAACTACCTGCTGTCCCGTGACGATGTGCTTGAGGATCACTGCGCCTGCATCGGGCTTTCGGGCGGGGGCAACCGCAGCGCCATGCTGCTGGCGACGCACGACCGGGTTGCCGCCGCCGTCATTGTTGGGCTGATGAGCACCTACGAAGGTTTGCTGGACCACAATATGTCGCACACGTGGATGCTGCTTCCGCACGGCTGGTCTCGCTTTGGCGATTGGCCCGATGTGGCCGCCTGTCGCGCCCCGCTCCCGCTGCTGGTTCAGTATGATCTGGATGACGAGTTGTTCACCGTGGAGGGAATGCGGGCCGCGCATCAACGGATTGCTGAACGATATGCCGGTGCGGGCCATCCCGAAGCCTATACCGGTCAATTTTATCCCGGCCCGCACAAATTTGGCCTGCAAATGCAGCGCGCCGCGTTTGCGTGGCTCGCTGCATCAATTTGATTATGGCGTCTTGTTT
>RFJF01000474.1 GCA_003695455.1 Chloroflexota bacterium | reverse complement strand
CTGCTTAATTGCGCCGCCAAAACCACCACAACCCGCCGCCAACCGCCAGCATGCTCATCAGGTATATTCCCCAAAACGCCGATTGGCGGCGCGGCGATACGGCCAACACCTGCACCGGGTTGGGAATTGGCGTGGGGGTTGGCGTAACTGTTGGCACAACCGCCAGTGGATTGCGCTGGTCCGGCAAGCCCGGCTCAACAATTAAAAATGTTAGCCCGCCAATAAAACAAGCGCCGTCTGTGCAGGGGGCAGCCGGCAGATCCAGCGTGTATTTGCCCCGCTCTGCCTGTAAGGTTGTGGCGTGGCCTGCCTGGTCAATCAGTTGGGCCTGCGAGGCAATGGCGTTCAACGTGGCGTGGCGCGGTTCGTGCGCCCAGTTCCAAATAACGCTCACCGTATCGGCAGGGCGCTTGAAGATGACCACAGCCACATCCCCCTGTTCAAACAACCGCACGCTCTCAAATCCCCCCAGATATTTTGTAACCAGCTTGTAAGAATCAAAGGCAGGCCGGCGCGATTTATCGCCGCGCAGCAAGCCAAAAGGCTGCACATCCTCCGGGTGTTCGGTGCTGTTGTACAGTTTGTAAACCTGCACCCGTTCTGCGCCGGCGGCAAAGGCCATAGCGTGAACCTGCAACATAAAAGCAGCCTGCTCCTCCAGCGATGCTTTAAAGCGCGGCTCGCGGTGGGGCGGCTCCTGCGGGTCACTGCTGGGCGGGGCGTTGGTTTCGTTGAGCCAAATGGCTTTATCGGCAAAGCCGTAACGGTTCAGCAAAGCACGGATATCGGTCAGTACATCGTAAATCTGGTGCGGCTTGTAGTACAGATGATAATTTACGCCGTCAAAATAATAATTATGTTTGGCCGCGTCGGGGTCGGCCTTGAGCCGCCTGAGCAGGCGCTCCAGATACTGTTCGCGGTCGTATTCGTCATCCCACCAGTAGGTGAGGCCGGTCAGATAGACCTTCATTGAGGGGTCTACGGATTTGATGGCAAAGTAGGCGGTTTTGTGCAGCTCAATAAAATCATCCTCCGAGCCGTTCCACGTGCTGCCGGGGTGATTGGGGTCCCACACGTCGGGTTCGTTCCAGATTATCCAGTGATGGATGCGGCCCCGATACTGTTTTACCAGCTTGCGCACAAACGCCGCCCAGGCATCCATTTGCGGCACATCTTTGGCCGAGGGGTGCTGCGGGTCATTGGCGGGGTTTGTTGGGTCTGCGGCCCAGGCCGGGGTGCGCACAATCAGGCCGACCACCTGCCGCCCGGCGGCCAAATCGGCCTCAAGCAGCGGGTCCGGCACGTTGGACGGCGCCCAGCTATCCGGCCCGTCCGGCTGGATGATATCCCAGTACAGTTTGATGCGGGTGTAGCCGGCACCGGATTCGGCGGCGGCGGGAAAATCATCGAAGGTTTGAACCAGGCCAAAGCGGGGGTCGGGCGTGGGGTTTTGCGCCAAAAGCAGGGTTTTTGACCCGGCCAGCCACAAACCCAACAGGCACAAAAAAAAGGCTGGGCGCCAGAAAATTTTTATCGGCGTAAGTAAATTCATTGCGCGGGAATGAGTGTTACAGCAAATTGCAAGAGGCGTTCAGCAGATGCAATAGATTCGGCGGCCTCTGCTGCCGCGGGCAAACCTTCGGGCAGCCCGCCGGGTATAGCATCGGGGTAACGGGTGGGGATGTAGTATTGATCAACCACAATACAATCATCAAAAAAATCGTTCCACCGGTTATCCAGTTGGCGGCAAACGGTAAGCAAGTCAACCAGTTTGTGAGTTCGTGGGTAGCGATTTTGTTTGTAGAGCAAGAAGGCTTTTAAAGATTTTTCCATACACTGCTGCGCCAGAAAGCAGGCGTGGGCCGCGTAGTCTTCCTCAAGAACCAACCGGGCCACAGCCAGATCGTCAGTGGCGCGCTGTAGCCATTTTAGCGGCTGGGTGTTCATACAAAACTTTCCCCTTGCCCAACACTTCTTCAACAATAAAAACGTTGTTTTCTGCCATCATTGTTTCAAATTCGTCGGGGGTGTAAACCAAAAAGTCTACGCCAACAGGCGCGCGGCAGAGCAGAGCTACCTCTTTTGAACGCTGCAAAAATGGAAGCGGTGTATTCTTAATAATAACCAGGTCCAGATCACTCCAGCTTGCAGGCGCACCCGCCGCCGCAGAACCAAAAAGAATTATTTTTTCCGGCTGATATTGGTGAATCAGCGTGTCTAACACAGCGGAGAGCGTTTGAGATAGTTGTTTGGCCCGTTGATTTTCCATATCAAAATTATAAACCAATTTTTGCTGGTGGCGAATTGTGCGCACACACTTTGCTATTTGCCATCAGCAAGGCCCAAATCCAGCGCCAGCCAGCCGGCAACCTGCCGGTGGGCTTTGCCGGTGGGGTGCCCGTCACCGTGAAAGGCCGTACCCTGGCCAACGTCCAGCTTGAGCCACTCGTCGTAATTGAGAATGCGGAGGCCAAATTCCTCAAAATACGGATTGATGCTTTCAAAATAGTCGCCTTCATCTGGGTAAACCAGCACGTAAAAAGGGCTGCCGGGATATTGGCGGCTAAATTCATCGCGGGCAGCGGCAATGATTTGCGCGGTCAGCCGGTAGTGTTGGGCGCGCAGTGTGCCGGGAATATTCAGGTGAGTGTAGCGGGCAAACTCGGTTTGGGCCAATCCTTCGTACAGCGCGGAAATAAAGGGCCGTCCGGAGCGAAACGTACCCCGCCGTTCCAGTTGGCCGCGCCAGTTGACGGTGTAGTAGGGCATATCTGCGCCCCAGGCATTGTACACATACATTGAGCCAATGGCCCGCTCTACGTGGGCATCAATAAAAACGTACACGCCAATGCCGTCTGATTGGGGAATTTCCGCCGGCAGCGTGCCGCTTTGCAGTTTGGACAGCATTTGCTGGGGGCCGTAGCCGCTGAAGCCGTAGTTGTAGGCGTGATAATCGGGGGCAAGTTGCGCGGTGTAGGCGGGCAGGGTTTCATTGTCATTCACGCCTTCGCCAAAGGTAAAACTATCGCCAAAAAAGAGGATAAATTTTTGGCGGCGTTCCGGGTGACTTTGCGGCGTGACCCGGCGGCTGAATTCGTCGGTGGTGTAGGTGACGTGGTAAATCACCTCGTCGCCGGCTTTTTTGATGGATTCAACCTGCGCCGAAGGGCGGGGTTTGTAGCCCAACAAGGGATCATCCTGAAAATAGTTGTCGGTGTAACTACCTTCAAAATGGGGCGGCGGCGGAACAGGCTCGGCGGGTTCGGCAGACGACGAGGCGGCAGGCAGCGGGCGATGGTTGAGGCGGTAAAAGAGTACCCTGTCCAGCCCCCACAGCAGGAGAAGTGTGAAAATCAGCCCCACCAGCACATTGAACAGCGTGGCAAAAGAGCGACTGACCACCAGCACCAGCCCGGCCCCCACCAGCGCCACATCAAACAGGCCAATCAGCAGCACACTGCGGCGGCTGAGTTCACCATCGGGGGAAAAGAGCGCAGCCAGCAGGGTGGAGTTTGCCAGCAACCCTGCGGCAATCAACAACAATCCAATTATAAAAATGGTTCGTTTGGACAGGTTAACTGATATTGAGGGCAATGATCGCGTCGTTTTCAGAAAGTTGAATGCGCACGCCGGTGCGGTCTCGGGTAAAGCGGCGGCGGCGATGGCGGATGATTACCTCTGAGCCGGCCCACAGTTTGTCAGAAACCACCACGCGAGGCACTTGTTGGGCTACTTTCTCAATTTCATTTTTGACCATCTCTAATTCCTGCTGCAACATATCCAGTTCGTAAGCCAATGTGGCGCGCTCCTGGGTTAACTGGTTTAGTGCATCGGCAATTTTCTGGTCGGTGGCATCTTCTGCATCAAAGTTGCTGAGCTGGGCCTGAATCATTTTTATGTTGCCCTGAAGTTGCTCCAGTTCGCGCCTGGTGGCCCAGGGCAGGTTGCCCCAGGGGTTGGCGCGCCGATGGGCGAGTTGTCCCTCTAAATCTGACAGTTTGTTGATCATATTTTGGCGGGCGGCCTGGAATTGTTCCAGTGTTTTTTTGTTTTTCAGCACATCACCGATGCTCTTTTTAGCCTCAATCCGCTCTTTCAGGGTTTCAATGCTGGACTCGACCCGGCGCAATGTGCCGCGGGTCTCCTCAATTTCATTTTCCAGCGCCTCAATTTGGCGCGCCGATGTAACTGCTCCGCCCCGTTCTGCATCGGCCAGAATGGCGTGCATCTGTTGGGCCAGGTCCGACTGCTGTTTTTCGAGCGCCGGACGGCGGGCAGCGCGCTCCTGGCGAGCCGCTTCGCGTTCGCTTTGTCGCTGGGTTAAAGATTTGATGACGTTAGACAACTCAGCAATTTTGTCTTTGTGCTGTTTGATATCGGCCTGCATTTTGCGGCGGCGCTCAATGAGACCGGGTTGCTCGCCCACCCGCAAGCGGGTGAGAATACCGGCGTCGGTGCCAATACTCACTGCCCGAATTTCTTGCCCGGCAGATACAAACCCGCCAATAATGGCCCCCACCGACGCTTTGCCGCGACCGCCCACCACAATGGTTTTATCGGCGTGAAGTTCGCAATTGAGCGCTTCATCTGCCACGGAGATGTTGTTTCCGGCGGTCATTCTGGCGTTATCGGCAAATTTTACAATGATATCATCTTCTGCCGTCAGTTCTGCCCCCCGCTTGCCGCCCACTACGCCGCCCACCACTTCAATGCTGCCGCCGGCTTGCAGTACGCCGCCCTCCATCACTCCGGAAATTTTGATACTGCCGGTTGATTTGACGGTAAATCCATCGCGCACGCTCCCCAGAATATTCACCGAACCTTCCACATCCAGATTCCCGGTTGACAGGTCAACATCACCGGTCACTTTAAAGACGTCTTCAACCACTACCCGGTTGAACGAGTGGGTATCCAGCCGTACAAATCCATCGGTTTTAGCCACCAATTCCAGCGGGTTTTCTTCTGAAATCATGGTGCCTTTGCCAACCGGAAGGCGCACGTCTTTGGCGCGGGGGGCACGCAGTGGTTGCCCAAATACAGACATCCCCGGTTCGCCGGGTTGGGGCGGGATTTTTCTGACCAGCACTTGCCCTTTTTTTACGTTTTCAACCAGATTCAGATTGTAGTGGTCCACATAGTGGCCCATATCTTTGGGCCGCCCGCCGTCGGCCAAAGAAAAAAGGTACTCCAGCTCACCATCAATACCGGGCACCATTTGTTTGCCCACAGCAATCAGTTCACGGTTGGGATATTCGTGGTCGTTGACAATCTGGTCAATTTTTTCCAGCAACACCCCGTACTCAACCCGAGCCTCGGCCAGGGCGTTGTAGATATCATCAACCGTAACCTGGTACGGCACCGGCGGCGATTGGGAAATAGTCAGGTAGGCATACAGTTTGTCATCGCTGACGGTTACTTCAATTTTGGGTTCAGGGGGTTCGGCATCTATTTCAGGAGGCGGCACGTCGCTAAAATCAGCCGTTGAGTCTCCCCCAAACAGGAAATCCTCATCGTCGTCTTCCTGGTCAAAAATATCTAACGGTTCGGAGTTGTCCATGAGTGGGTGCTCAATCCATCTCCAGCCAGTTGTGGCCTGTTTCTACATCTACCTTGAGCGGCACATCCAGTTTGAACGCGCCAGACATCACCCGGCGGGTCAGTTCGGCGGCGGCGGCGGCTTCTGACTCCGGCGCTTCCAGCACCAGTTCATCGTGCACCTGCAGCAGGATGCGGGTTTGCATTTTCTGCGCGGCCAGTTCGGCGTGCAGGGTAATCATCGCTTGTTTGATAATATCGGCGGCGGTACCCTGAATGGGCATGTTGATGGCTTCGCGCTCGGCGCGGGCGCGTTGTGCGCCGCCAAGTTCGGCCAGTTGAGAGAAGTCCCGGCGGCGGCCCAGCAGGGTTGAAACGTAGCCCTGTTCGGCGGCCAACTTTTGGGTGGCTTCGATGTAGGTTTTGACGCCGGGGTATTTTTCAAAATAGGTCTGAATAAAATCGCGGGCTTCCTGCTGGCTCATGCCGGTTCCCTGCGCCAGCCCAAAGGCGGTTTGGCCGTAAATCAGGCCAAAGTTAACGGCTTTGGCAATGCGGCGCTGGTATTTATCAATCTGGTCAATGGGTTTGCCCAGCACGGCGGCGGCGGTGGCGGCGTGAATATCCTCGTCGTTGGCAAAGGCTTGCAGCAGGCCGGGGTCCTGGG
>RFJF01000473.1 GCA_003695455.1 Chloroflexota bacterium | reverse complement strand
CCCCAATTCGGTGCGCCTCACTTTGACCGCCGGTGACGAAACGCTGCAAATGGTTGGTGCGTCGGTGGGCGGCGGAATGGTGAAAATCACCCGCGTGCAGGGGTATCCGGTCCATTTTGGCGGTGAATACGAAACGCTGCTCATTATTGCCGATGACCGGCCCGGCACCATCAACGCTGTCACCCGATGGCTGTTGCAAAAACAACTGAACATCGCCTTTTTCCGGCTGGAAAGGCAGCAGAAGCGGGGCAAAGCCATTATGGTGATTGAAGTAGACGAACCTCTCTCGCCGGAAATTTGCGAGGCAATAGCCGATTTTAGTTGGGTTCATTGGGTCAGAAACATCAGCAAAGTGAGTGGGTAAATTATGTTTAACTCGATGGCCGAGATGGTGGCCCAGGCCGCCGCTACCAATCAATCGCTACACGAAGTTGTTTTACGGGCCGAAACGGCGCACAGCGATTTGAGTCGCACCGAGCTTCGCCGGCGGATGCAGCGCCGGCTGGAGGTGATGCGCCACAGCGCTGAACAGGGCATCACCGAGCCGGTGACATCGCTGAGCGGCATCAGCGGCGGCAACGCGCACCGGCTGTGGAACTGGCTGCAAACAAACCAGCCGCTGACCGGCCCCATTTTGAGCCGCAGCGTTGCCCGCGCCATGCCCGTGAATGAGGTCAATGCCGGGATGGGTTGCATTGTAGCCACACCCACCGCCGGCTCGGCGGGAATTTTGCCGGGCGTGCTGCTAACGCTGCAAGAGGCGTACGGTTTTTCTGACGATGAGCTGGTCAACGCGTTGTTCACCGCCGCAGGTATTGGCACGGTGATTGTTCACCGGGCGCACGTGAGCGGCGCAGCGGGCGGCTGCCAGGCAGAAACGGGCAGCGCGGCAGCAATGGCCGCCGGGGCTGCCGTAGAACTGCTGGGCGGCTCGCCGGAGCAATCGGCGCAGGCGGTGGCAATTACGCTGAAAAACATGTTGGGGCTGGTGTGTGACCCGGTGGCGGGGCTGGTAGAGGTGCCGTGCGTCAAGCGAAACGCCGCCGGCGCGGCGCAATGTTTTGTGGCGGTTGACCTGGCGCTGGCAGGCGTGGAAAGCGTCATTCCCCCGGATGAAGTGATTGACGCCATGGCCAGCATCGGCCGGAATATGGATTCTCGATTCAAAGAGACGGCGCAGGGAGGGCTGGCAGCCACACCCACCGGCAAAAAGCTGATTAAATTGGTGTGGGAGCAGAAAAGTTAGCAGGCCGCGCTTAACCGCCAAACGGCAGCAAATCGCTCAGCGTGAAAATCCCCAGTGAATAAGCCAGCAGTAACAACGCGCCAATAGCCAGCAAAATCAGCACCGTGAATCCGGTGAGCGTGGCAAACCAGACACGCCCACTGACTTGCGCGGCGGCATCCTCATCCGGCTCCATGGGCGGCATGGCGGCCGTTACTCCCGGTTCGGTGGTGACAAAGCGCATTTTAACCACCCCCACCTCAATCATTTCATTGTGGCGCAAAATGGTTGGCCCTTCAATTAAACGGCCATTGACGGCGGTACCACCGGGGCCGCCCAAATCCTGCAAAAACCAGTGGTGGTCACGCAACTCAAGGCTGGCGTGCATGGGGTCAATATCCGGCACATCCAGAATAAGCTGGCACTCCGGATCGGAGCCAATCAAAATTCGGTTATCCACCAACTCAAACGTTTCAAATACCGTGCCGGTATTGGTGTAGGCTTCGTAAATAATCAGTTTGGCCAACGATTGGCGCTCCCTTGAAAATAAGCGATTCAGCGAATGGCGATTCGGCGATTCAGTGAATGGCAAATGAACTCTGGTTTCATTCTCGTTGTCGTCCCGCCAGGGACTGCCCGACTCCTTCAAAATCAAAATCCAGAAATCAGATTGCAGGTTTCAGTTTGTAACACAAATTATAAATCCGGCGATTGCAAACGGGCAAAGTCCGGGTCAGATTGAACAAACGCCAGCGCTTCGGCGCGGGTAGATACAACACCGGTAGCCTGCGCCTCTTTTAAGCGGTGCAACAGTTGCCCGATGGTTGGCCCCGGCTTGAGGCCCAGTTCCCGGATAAGCTCGCGCCCGCTAAGCAACGGCGGCGGCTCAATTAACCGCTCGCGCTGTTCAAAATATCCGGCCAGCAGCCGATTTACCACCGCCAGCAGGGTCTGCTCCTCCTGATGGCCCTGCCCCGGGGCAAATGTTGCCCGGTGGTCGGCCAGCGCGTGCAGGCACACCGCTGCCCCGGCGTGAAACGTTTGCCGGTCTGTGGCCTGAAAAAAGCGAAAGATAGCCCGCCGGCTCAGCGATGGTTCGCGGGAGAGAAGCCCCGGCCGCAGGTGGTGGAGCACCACCGTTTCCAGAAAATCGCGGGCCACACCGCTCAACCGCAAGCGGTGCGCTACCTGCCGGGTCACTTCGGCGCTCTCTTTTTCATGGCCCAGAAATTGAATTTTGCGCTGACCGGCCGCCCCGGTTTGGCTGCGCGTGCGGGGTTTGCCGGTATCGTGTAGCAGCAGGGCCAGCGGCATCAGCTTGAAAACCGGCAGCTCGCCGGGCAGCAGGGTGCGTAAATAATCGGGCAACTTTGGACGCAAGGTTTCTTCAATGTCCGGCCAGCCGGCAGAGTTCAGTTCAACCCAGGCATCCATAGCCGCCAGCGTGTGTTCAAACACATCCAAATGGTGCGGCGCAGATTGCGTGACGCCCGCCATCTGCGCAACTTCCGGCAGAATGTGCGGCAAAATTTGCAGCCGGTGCAATTGCCGTACGGCGTGTCCCGGCGCGGGCGTGTTGAGCAGCTTCAGCAGTTCATCGCGCTGGCGCTCTGCAGATACCAGCGGCAGCAGGTCGGCGGCCTGCGTGATTTGCTCCGCGGTGCGGCTCTCAATGGAAAAACCAAAATCAACGGCCTGCCGCACGGCGCGGATAACCCGCACGGGGTCTCGCCGGAAGGCGCCGTTGGACACGGCTTTAATCTGGCCGTTCTCCAAATCACGCAGACCGTTGAGCGGGTCAATTAACGCCGGGGCGCCGGTCAGGCTGAGCGCGATGGCGTTGATGGTAAAATCACGGTCCCGCAAATCGGTGGGCAGGTCACGGCCGCGAAAGGATGCAAAATCCAGATAAAAGCGGGTTGAACTGCTGCCGGCAGGGCGGTCAAACACTACCCGGCCTGTGCCGCGCTCGGCATCGAGCGGGTAATATGCGGCGTCAAGCGCGTCGGCAACCAGCCGGGCCGCAGCCACCCCGTCAACAGGGACGGCAAAATCCAGGTCAACAATATTTTTGCGGCCCAGCAAAAAATCACGCACAGCGCCGCCCACCAGGTATGCGTCAACCTGCTGGGCATGCAGAACGTTAACCACCCGTTGCAACAAATGGTGCTGCGTCAGCCATTGTTCCGGCGCAACCCGCAAGGGTGCGCGTTGATTTAGTTGGCCGGCAGAATCCACAAAAAATACCTCAATTTTGTCTTTGGGCCGAATTTGCCGGGCGGCGCGCTCGGCCTGCGCCCGCGATGTTCCCACGCCAATCACCCGCCCGTGCACCACCGCAATCCAGCGGTTCAAATACAGGTGTGTGTTGATGGAATGATTTGGGTCTGAGTCCGTCATCGCCGTGACCGCTGTAAAAAATGTAGGATGAGTATATCCTTAACGTTGAAAAACTCAAATTCAGAATTTGAGGCAAAAAAAAGGCCGGTCTGGTTGACCGGCCTGCGAGCGTTTTTAGGCAGAATTACATTTGTGCGGCCACAATATCTGCCACTTCTTCCGGCTGCTGGGCAACTTTTACGTTGACCGCTTCAAAGGCTTTGATTTTTTCTGCGGCTGTGCCTTCGCCGCCCTGAATAATGGCGCCGGCGTGGCCCATTCGTTTGCCGGGCGGGGCCGTGCGTCCGGCAATGAAGGCGGTGACAGATTTGGTCATATTTTCGGCAATGAAGGCGGCGGCGTTTTGTTCGTCTGTTCCGCCGATTTCGCCAATCAGCACCACCTGGTCGGTCAGCGGGTCGCTTTCAAACAGGCGCAGCACATCAATAAAATTGGTGCCGATAATCGGGTCGCCGCCAATGCCTACGGCGGTACTGAGGCCAATCCCTTTGTCATTGAGGGCCTGGGCCACTTCGTAGGTGAGCGTGCCGCTACGCGATACCAACCCTACGTTGCCGGACATAGTGAAGCTGTTGGGGGTAATACCCACTTTGGCCTCGCCGGGAGTAATCAGGCCGGGGCAGTTGGGGCCAATCAGCCGGGTGCTGGTGCCGGCCAGGAACCGTTGGACCCGGGTCATGTCCAGTACCGGCAAGCCTTCAGTAATGCAGATGACCAATCCCACGCCGGCATCGGCGGCTTCCATAATAGCATCGGCAGCAAAACGGGCCGGCACGTAAATAACGCTGGTGTTGGCGTCGGTAGCATTGACGGCTTCTTTCATGGTGTCAAACACGGGTACGCCGTGAACCCATTCACCGCCTTTGCCGGGGGTTACGCCGCCAACCACGTTGGTGCCGTATTCAATCATCTGCTGGGTGTGGAACGCGCCTTCGCGGCCGGTAATTCCCTGAACCAACAACCGGGTGTTTTTGCCAATCAGAATACTCATTTTAATTTACGCTCCTTTCGCCAGTTCTACGGCACGCTGGGCGGCTTCGCCCAAACTTGCGGCGCTGGGGAAATTGGCAGCGGCCAGAATTTCGCGGCCTTCTTCCTCGTTAGTACCTACCAGCCGGGCCACCATCGGGATGTTGGTGTCAACCTGCTCCAAGGCTTCAAGAATACCTTTGGCTACTTCATCACAGCGCGTGATGCCGCCAAAAATGTTGAACAGCACGGCCTTCACTTTGGGGTCACGCAAAATGATGCGCAGCGCGGTGGCAACCTTGTCTGATTTGGCGCCGCCACCAATATCCAAAAAGTTGGCCGGCTCGCCGCCGTAATATTTGACAATGTCCATAGTTGCCATAGCCAGGCCGGCGCCGTTGACCATACAGCCAATTTCACCATCGAGTTTGACAAAACTTAAGCCGGCCAGCCGGGCTTCGCGTTCGGAGTCTGTTTCTTCCTGAACATCGCGCATTTCGGCCAGGTCAGGGTGGCGGTAGAGTGCGTTGTCATCAAGCAGGATTTTGCCGTCAACGGCCAGCAGTTTTTCACCTTCAACCACCACCAGCGGGTTAATTTCGGCTAGGCTGGCGTCGGTGTTGATGAACGCTGCGTACAATCCCTTTAAAATTTTCATAAATTGGCCCACATACGCACGCCCCAGGCCCAAATCAAAGGCCAGATTACGGGCGTGAAAATCCATCAACCCCACCTGCGGGTCCACCGGCAGGCGCTTGATGGCGTCGGGGTTGGTTTTGGCAACTTCTTCAATTTCAACCCCGCCCTCGGCAGAAGCAATGATGACCGGCATTTGCCGGGCGCGGTCAATAACAATACCCAGGTAAATTTCTTCTTTGATATCGGCAGCCTGATCAACCAGCACTTTTTCCACGGTCAGACCTTTGATATCCATGCCCAGAATCTGGTCGGCAACGGCTTCGGCTTCGTCCGGGTCTTTAGCCAGTTTTACACCACCGGCTTTGCCGCGGCCACCCACCAAAACCTGACTCTTGATGACCACCGGCCCTCCCAATTTCCGGGCAATGTCTCTGGCCTCAACGGCTGATGTTGCCACTTCGCCCTTCGGAATCGGGACACCATATTCGGCAAAAATTCGCTTTGATTGATACTCGTGTAGCTTCACATGTAACCTCCTTGTTGTATTTATTTTTGCATCGGGTGCACGGTGATGATTTTCACCTGAAATGAGGCTATTTGCCGGGAGAGGCAGAAAGTCCCAGCGCATTATACCACAGTTTTACCCATCTACCTATAAGATATGGTTATAGATTGTGGCGCGGTTTTGCCTGATTTGACAGTACCGAATCGCTATTGTTTGGGGATGGGCGCTGTGCTATGCTGGAAGTTGAGCGAAAATTTAATTTCGTTAAAACTGACGGCTCAACATCTGCTTGAGCCAACCCGCACCTTACCAACCCAAAATAGTGGTGACCGCAGTGAATTGTGCCAAACCGGCCTTCAAACATGCATCCATGACAGAATCCGCGCAACGTGAACCGATAATCAATCGCTCCGTTGATTTTTTGCACGCACAACTCCCGCAAAACACCGCTATTTTGAGTTATCCGGCAAGCTTTCACCGCTTGCAATTCCACTTTTT
>RFJF01000472.1 GCA_003695455.1 Chloroflexota bacterium | reverse complement strand
GTACTCGGCCCGCTGACCAATCCCGCCGAAGCCAAATCGCTCTGTATGGGGGTGTACGATGCCCGGCTCACCGAGCCGCTGGCGGAAGTGCTGGGGCAATTGGGGGCCACCAGCGCCTACGTGGTTCACGGATTCGGCGGGCTGGATGAATTGACCACCGCCGGCCCCAACACGGTCAGTATTTTGAAGGATGGGCAGGTATCCAGCTACACGCTGAACCCGGCGGAACTGGGCTTTGCCCCGGCCAATCCCGCCGATTTGCTGGGTGGCACCGCCGAGGAGAACGCGCAGATTACCCGCGCCATTCTGCTGGGTCGGGACCGGAGCAGCCGCCGCGACGTGGTGCTGCTCAACGCCGCCGCCGCGTTGGTGGCCGCCGGTAAAGCCGCCGACCTTCCCACCGGGATTCGGATGGCGGCAGAAAGCATTGACAGTGGCGCGGCGATGGACGTGCTGCAAAAATTTGTGGCGTTTACCAATGCGGGCGTGGTTCACTAGCCCACCATTGACTTTACAAATTTGTTGATTCTGCCGGATACCTGCAGAAAACGTAAAGCGTAAAACGTAAGGATTTCGGCCTGAATCGCACATTACGTTTTATGTTTCACGTTTTAATCGGGTATGCAAGCCGGTGAATTTGTAAAGTTGAAAATCTGCCAAAATGAGCCACGCCCCAATGCGTAACACGCATCGCGTTACTGTTTGACAATCAACGGCAGCCAGGCAACCGCGGGGAGGTTATTCTTGAGGGTGAAGGTATCAACAATTTGGCCGGTGCGGGTGATAAACTGAAACGACAGGCAGGTACTTTCGGCCTCAACCAGCATGGCCCCGTAATCATCGCTGTACCGAAGCTGGCTGCCGGGCACGGGCGCACCAAAACCACGCAGGGTTTTGCCGCCCAGCCCGTTTACAAAATAGGGCAGGCCATCTACCAGTAGCCGCTCGTAGGTGTGGTCGTGGCCGGCCAGCACCGCCGACGCGCCCCACTGGCGGTAAGGCCATTGCAGCGCCGGTTGTGAGCCGTGACCGGCAGACGAAAATGGCGCGTGATGCAGAAGCACCAGCTTCCACCGGGCGGTGGATGCGGCCAGTTGGCTTTGCAGCCACGCCGCCTGCACCGAACCGCTGCTGTTGCCGTCCGGCTCGTTGGCGTCGCTGTCAAGCATAAAAAACTGCACCGGTCCGCGGGTAAAGGTGTAGTAGCGCTCGTTGCCGGGCAGGGTAAAATAATCCAGGTAGGGCTGCAACCCGCCGGCTGAATACCAGTCGTGGTTGCCGGGAACCGGGTAAAAATTGTTGGTGGCCGCGCCCGCGCCGTAACTGCCGCTGTAATTGCCGATGTAGGCGTGGTAGTACTGCCCAATGTTGGCGTCAATGGTTGACGCCTGGCCGGTATCGTAATTGTTATCGCCCACGGTGGTGATAAAATCGGGCGACCAGCGTCCAATTTGCGCCGCTACATCGGCGTTGGGCTGGCCGGCCTGCCCAAAATCACCGATGACCGCAAAGCGGATGTCGGGGTTGGCGCAGGCGCCGGCGCTCGATTGGGCGCTCAGTTCCAAATCAAAGCTGATGTCAGAACTGGCGGGGTTGGCCTGATGAATTTCTACGGCCAGAATGTTGGTGCCGCTGATGAGGTAGCTGGTCGAAATGGAAGCCGTGACAAATGTGCTTTCAGCCGCCCCGAAAATGGCGCCGGACGCGGGCGTGGTGGAGGTGATTGTTCCGGCGGGCATGTTGCTGCGGAATATTTCTGCGCCGTTCAAATAGACCACCGCGCCGTCATCGCGCAGCAGGCGCAGGGTCAGCGGCTCCAGCAGTGGCGCGGTGTGAGTGGTTGTGAACGCCCGCCGAAAGTAGGTGGTGATGTATTTGTTGGCCGGGTTGCCGCCAAAACTGATGGTGGTGGTTTCGTCGCCGTCACCGTAGCCCAGTTGGGCCGCGCCGGAGGCCCAGCCGCTGTCGTCAAACGCCGCACCCGTCCAGCCGGGGCCGGGGTACGAGCCGTCATCCAGATAGCGCCACACGGCTCCGGTGGAAACCAGGGTCACGTCGCTCAGCGCGGCAGGAATCAGCGGCGGCGAGGAGTAGACCGGGCTGGTCAGAAACAGCGAAAGCAGAACCAGCACCGCGCTGAAGGCCGCGGCCCGAAAATTGAAGCGGCTGATCAATCGGCCAACTCCTGCGCGGTGAGGGCGTAAATCAGCGCCGCATCGCGCAAACTGGACAGGTTGACATATTCGTCCACGCCGTGCGCGTGGTCGCCGGTGGGGCCAAAGCCGCAAACCATCGGGATGCCCTGTTGAATGAAAAGGTAACCCTCGTTGGCCGGGCCGCAGACCACGCGCTCCGGCCGGTAGCCGGTCACGGTTTTGGCAACCTGCTGCACCACGTCGAACAGCGGCGCGGCGGTATCGGACAGGGCCGCCGGCAGGTGGGTTAACAATTGAAAGGTGATGGCAATGCCGGGCCGGGCGCTTTCCACGGCGGAAATGGCCTGTCGCAGAACCGCCTCGGCTTCGGGCCGGTCAAATTCCGGGATGGTGCGCACATCTACCAGCGCCTCGGCGGAATCCGGCACAATATTTACGCCGGCGCCGCCGTGGATGATGGTGCCGGGGTTGATGACCGCCCGGAAGCGGTCAAAATATTCAATCCGCGAGACCGGCGTTTCCACCTGCTCCAGCCGCAGCAGCAGGTCGGCCAGGGCCAGCACCGCGCTGTGTCCGGCGGAGGCTCGCCCAATCTGGCCGGAGATGCCGGTGTGCGCCGCCTGCCCCCGCGCCGAGACGTGAAAGCGGGTGACGCCGCGATGGCCCAGCGGCAGTTCGTCAAGGCCGGGGTAGACGTAAATTGCGCCGCGTGGATTGCCCAGCAGGCCGCGTCGCTGCAAATATTTAACGCCCAGTGTGCCGGTGGCGCCGCTCTCTTCATCCGGCACGCCGATGAATTGGGCGCGCGGGCCGCCCGCCGCCGCCAGCGCCGCCAGCGCGTAAACGGCTGCCGCCATGCCGCCTTTGTTGTCAATGGCGCCCCGGCCAAACAATTTGCCGCCGGAGATGTGGCCGCTGAACGGCGGATGTGTCCAGTGAGCCGGGTTGCCGGTGGGCACGGTGTCGGTGTGGCCCACCAGCAGCAGCGGCGCGGGGCCGTCGCCGGGCATGGCGACGATGACGTTGGGCCGTTCCGGGTTTTCGCCGGCCAATTGGGCGGCCAGCCCCAGCCGTTCCGCTTCGGCGGCGATGAGTTCGGCCACGGCGCGCTCGCCGTGCTCGCCGTTGACGGAGGGGGTTTGCACCAGCCGGGCGCAAAAATCGCTCAGCGCCGGTTGGTGTTCATTTAAAAAGGAAGCGAGTGGAGAAGAAAGATTCATTCCAATTACCAATGAGCAATGAACAAATTGTGAATGATTTGTAACAAAGCGTCAATTGAAAATCGTAAATCAAAAATCGTAGTATCTATTCAGCAGGTGTCATTCTGAGTGAGGAACGAGCGAAGAATCTCTGTGAAACGCCTCAAAAGCGAAGCAAGGTTGTCCCGCATTGAGATTCTTCGGCCTACGGCCTCAGAATGACACGCCCGCTGAGTAATTACAAATCGTAAATAGAGATGACCTCATGACTATACTCGATGAAATTGTAAAATACAAACGCAATGAAGAATTGCCCAAACAGAAACAACTGCGTGACCCGGCAATGGTTCGGGCCGAGGCGGCGCTGGCTCCGCGTCCCAAAGATTTTGTGGCCGCCCTGCGAGACGCGCCCGGCAGCGTGGCGCTTATTGCCGAGGTCAAGCGGGCCTCGCCCAGCAAAGGGCTGCTGCGGCCCAATTTTGATGCGCTGGCGCTGGCCCGCGCGTACGCCCGCAACGGCGCGGCGGCCATCTCGGTGCTGACCGACGCCCGCTATTTTCAGGGCAGGCTGGAATATCTGACGGAAATCCGGCGGGAACTCCAGCGGGAAATGGGGGATGCCCGTCCCGCCGTGCTGCGCAAGGATTTTATTTTTGACGCCTACCAGGTGTACGAGGCGCGCGCCGCCGGAGCCGACGCCCTGCTGTTGATTGCCGCGGTCCTCAAAGACTCGGAACTGGCGAGCCTGCTGGCGCTGGCCCGCAAACTGGGATTGACCGCGCTGGTTGAGGTTCACAACCGGGCTGAACTGGAGCGCGTGCTGCCCCTGCAACCCCGGCTCATCGGCGTGAACAACCGCGATTTGCGCGACTTTTCGGTGGATTTGAACACCTGCATCGAACTGCGGCAGCACGTTCCCCCGGACATCTGCTTTGTGGCCGAAAGCGGCATCCACACCGCCGCCGATGTGCGCCGGCTGGCCGCCGAGGGGGTGGACGCGATTTTGGTGGGCGAATCGCTGGTCAAATCAAAGGATGTGGCCGCCAAGGTGCGCGAGCTTTTAAAGGGGAAAGGATAAAGGGGGAAGGATTCCGCAATGACCAAAGTAAAGATTTGCGGGCTGACCAATGCCGCCGACGCGCAGGCGGCGCTCGATGCGGGCGCGGATTTGCTGGGGTTCATTTTTTACGAACCCAGCCCGCGCTACGTCTCGCCGGACACGGTGAAATCAATCATTGCCGGGCAGTTGGTGTTTGGCGCAAACAGGCCGCTGCTGGTGGGGGTGTTTGTGGATGAATCGCCGGAACGGGTGCGGGAGGTGCTGGAGTTTTGCGGGCTGGATGCCGCCCAACTCCACGGCAGCGAGCCGCCGTCGGCGCTGGCACAACTGGCGGGCCGGGCCTACAAAGTGTTTCGCCCCCAATCCCGCGCGGAGTTTGAGCAGACCGTTGCCGGTTATCAATTAACAATGAGCAATGAG
>RFJF01000471.1 GCA_003695455.1 Chloroflexota bacterium | reverse complement strand
CACCCATCCTCCGGCCACAAGCGCAGAACAGCAGGACCCTTATTTGCGCGTTAAAGCCGCCTACCAGGTCCAGAAGCTGCGTAATTTTATCGGCTTTAACGCGCAAATAAGGGTCCTGCTGTTCTGCGCTTGTGGCCGGAGGATGGGTGCTCATGCCGCGTTAACCGGAAATTACAGGTGTTTCGTCCAGCACAGACCTGATTTTTTGCAACAGTTTGCGGGGCGAAAACGGTTTTTCAATAAACGGTGTCTCTTTGTCCAGCACGCCGTGATGCACAATCACGTTATCGGTGTAACCCGACATATAAATGACCTTGAGTTGTGGATATGCCAAATGCAGACGTTGGTACAGCGCTTTGCCGCTCATACCGGGCATCACCACATCGGTGAGCAGCAGGTGAACCGGCCCGTCATAGCTGCCCAGTTTGGTAATGGCTGCCGGGCCGTCTTCGGCCACCAGCAGATTGTACCCCGTATCTTTGAGAAGAATCTCGGCCAAATTCCGCACGTTTTCATTGTCTTCAACCAGCAAAATAGTTTCGTGGCCGCTGGGTACGGGTACAGCGGTGTCTGGCTGGCGGCGCAACTGCTCCGGCGCGGCGGCGCGGGGCAGGTAAATTTTAAAGGTTGTGCCCTGCCCTTCTTCGCTGTAGAGCCAGATGTGGCCGTGGTTCTGTTTGACAATGCCGTAAATGGTTGCCAGTCCCAGGCCGGTCCCCTGCCCCAGCCCCTTGGTGGTAAAAAATGGTTCAAAAATGCGGGCCTGTACCTCTTTGCTCATACCCACGCCGGTATCGCTGACAGCCAGCATCACGTAATCGCCGGGTTCAACATCCAGGTGGGTGGCGGCGTAATTTTCATTGTGGGTGACGTTACCGGTTTCAATAGTTAGTTCTCCGCCGTTGGGCATGGCATCCCGGGCGTTGACAACCAGGTTCATAAGTACCTGTTCAAACTGGGTGGGGTCTACTTTGACCGGCCACGGTTCGGGGGCCAGTACGGTTTCCAGTACAATGTCCTCGCTAATCATTCGCTGTAGAATTTTGGCAGATTTTGAGACAATCTCATTCAGGTTTACCACTTGTGGCTGGATAATTTGCTTGCGACTAAAGGCCAAAAGCTGGCTGACCAACTCGGCGGCGCGGTTGCCGGAATTGAGAATGTGTTTCACCGAATCCCGGTGGCGTGAATCGGGCGGCAACTGCATAGCCAACAGTTCGGCAAAACCGTTGATAGCGGTCAGCAGGTTGTTAAAATCATGGGCAATGCCGCCGGCAAGTTGCCCAATCGAGGCCATTTTTTGCGATTGCTGAACCTGCGCTTCCAGTTGCAGTTCGCGGGTAATATCGCGGTGAATACTGACAAAATTGGTTACATAGCCGGTGTCATCGCGAACCGGGGTTACGGTAATTTCTTCGGTGTGGGCCTGCCCGTTGCCGTCTGTGCTTTCAACCCGGCTGCGCCATACCTGTTCGGTTTTGAGCGTGTGCCACATTTGGCGGTAGAGTTGTTTTTGCTGTTTATAATTGGGCAGCCTGCGGGCGTGCCGCCCTGCCAACTGAGATTGCCGCAGGCCGGTGTGCTGTTCAAAGGCGGGGTTCACGTACACAATGACCCCGCTGCGGTCGGTGATGACAATGCCGTCGGTGGTTTGTTCAATGGCGGCGCTCAGGCGGCGGTACTGCTGGTTGAGCCGGGCGCGGGTGATAGCCAGCACCACCTGCTCGCTGATGCTGCGAACCAGAGACAGGTCATCGGTGTCAAACTGGTGCGGGTTGGTGGTGTGCAGGCTGATGGCGCCCACCACGCTGTGTTTTTGAATCAGCGGCGCAATCAGCAGGGAACGCACATGATTTTGCCGCAGCCAGTCCTGCACGCCGGCCAGCAGAGGGTTGTTTTTGGGGTTGTCAAACAGCAGCGGGCGGCGCTCTTTGGCCAGCCGTTGGATGACCGGGCTGTCGGGCCGGGTCACCAGTTTTTCCAGCGGGAAAGACGCAGCCGGGTTGCCGTTTGCAGAACCGGCCCGGGCCGGGGGATGTTTGGCGGCAATTTGCACGGTGTGGTTCTGTTCAGACAGAAAAACAGCCGTTACGTGGGTTGATTCAAAAGTTTCTGCCAGACTGCGGCACGTAACGTTCAGAATTTCGGCATCGCTCTCATCGGTTGCCACGGCGGTGATAATATTGTTATACAACGCCAGCTCGCGGTTTTTCTGTTTGAGTTCGGCTTCTATCCATTTGCGCTCAATAATTTCGGCCATGGCCTGGTCACGCATGTGGCGGTAATCGTTCATGCGGTGGGTTAAATCTGTCACATCCTGCACCGACAGCATGGCGTAAAAACCGTCTCCGCCGGCAGACGGCACCGGGGTGACGGTGGTGTGTTGAATGCGCTGTTGCCCGTCCCACAATTGGCCGGGAAAGACGTATTTGTGCAATTGCGATGAAAAAATTACCGGCGGGCCGCCCTCAAGCACAGAGTGCAGACGGTCAGCGTATTTGGGTTGGCTCAAATGGGGAAAATGGTCGGTGATAACCGCGCCGGTAATTTGGTCGCGGTTGACCCCGGTCCAGTCTTCCAGGTAAAAGTTCCAGTAGAGCACTTTGAAACCGGCATCCAGCACGCATATACCCAGCGGAATGTCATCAAACAGCTCAAATCTTGGGTCAGACGTTACGCTCATAGTTCTAACTGTTCCTGTAAAACCTGTTGGATGGCCTGTTGCAGGTCGTTGAATGATTCGACTTCAAAGATTAAAATGACCGTGCCGTCAATTTGCATAGTCTTAATATAAAATCGGGTTTGGGCCAGAATAATAGTAGCGTCGGCGGTGGGCAGTTTTGGGGCCAACAGCGCGGTGATGCTGTTTTCGGCGTACACCGGCAGGGCGTAGGCTACCCGTCTTTTCAGCAGGTTGCTCAGCGAGCCCATGACCCCGTTGAGCATAATATTGCCCACTTCATTGAGCGTGCCTACTTTGACGGCGTCCAGGTCCGGAGACGAAGGGTCTTCGCCGGTCAGCACAGACACCAGATTGGCGGCGCTGTCGGTGGGAAAAACCAGCGCCGCCGTGCCCACAAATGCCCCCCTGAACCCCAGCAGCACCGCCGAGAGCGGGTCATCGCCAAATTGTTGAGATTCCTGCTGTAATTGCTCCAGGGTTAAAACGCGCACATTGGGCACGGTCAACCGTACCTGGGCCTGTACCATCTGGTTGAGCATGCCGGCGGCCCGGCCCAGCCCAATGTTGATAAATTCTGTTAGTACGTCACGTTCTTCAAATGACAGGTCAGGCATGGCGTTGCTCCTTTATACCGATTGGAGGATGGCAGACAGCGCCTGCAGTAGTTCGTCGTGGCGAGGGGGCTTGTGCAAAACGTAAGCCGCGCCCAATTCAAGGCATTCGTCCCGCACAACGTCTTGAATATCGGCCGTTAAAACAATAACCGGCACCGCAAGATTTTTGCGTTTCATCACGTTCAGCACGTCAAAACCATCCATGCCGGGCATGGTCAGGTCCAGCAACATACAATCGGGGGGATTGGCGGTCAGTTTGTCCAGCGCCTGGCGGCCGTTGGATGCTTCTTCGGTGTG
>RFJF01000470.1 GCA_003695455.1 Chloroflexota bacterium | reverse complement strand
GCCCACAAAAAACGGCCCCAGCTTTTCCAGATAGGTGGAAGTCTGTTTGGTTTTGCGCATGCGCTGCACCACCGCCGAAATGGGGTGCAGTTGGTGGGCCAGCACGCCGATGACAAAATCGTTGTCATTTTTATCCAGCCCGTGACAGGCCAGCCGGATATCGGTAGCCAGGCCGGCGCGCCCAAACGTAAATCCGATTCCGCCGTGTTCACGCAGAACTTTTGCCTGTTCAGCTTCCGGGATGGTTTCAAACGTTTTTACCCGCTGCAGGGGATACCAGACCACCCAATTCCATTCCGGGTCCAGCACTTTGCGGCGCGGGCGGTGAATCAGCGTTTCTTCCAAATCGGTTTCGTAGCCCAGGGCGTAGGTTCGGCCCAGCATGGTAAATTCCGGTTTGGGGGTCAGGTCGGCAAACGGAGCCTGGTTCAAAAAGCGGCGGAGTGTGGTTACAAAAAAGTCGGCGTCTTCACTGAAGGTGAGCAGCCCCACGCCGTAGGGGTCGTTGATGTCTACGTACAGGGCGCCATCCATGCCGGATTCGGCCAGCGCTTCTGCCAGTACGTCGGTGTTGCGGCAGTTGCCAAAAGCCAGAAACTGCATAAACAAGCGCCGGTCCAGCGAGATGACCTCGCCGTTGGGGCCTTTGCCTTTTTCGCTCAAATCCACGGTTACGTTGTCGGGTTTCATTGGGTGTCTCCTTCAAATTGATTGGGTGCGCAAGCATCGCACAAGCGTACATTATGCCAGATTTCATCAAATAAGTGAAAAACAATTGCCCGTTGTCCGCAGGTGGCGGGCGTGGTATACTTTTTGAGATTGTAGAGTTTATCAACGGGAGGCGTTGTGTCCGGCACAGTAACCCGGCTGGAAATTCAGAAACGCAACAAAGAACGGGTCAACGTGTATCTGGATGACCGGTTTGCGTTTGGCCTGGCGCTAAATCTGGCGTTGGAACTGAAAAAGGGCCAGCATTTGAGCGATGCCGACATTGCCCGCCTGAAGGCTGACGATGACCGCCGCCGCGCGTACGAGCGGGCGCTCCATTTTTTGGGGTTCAGGGCGCGGAGCCGGGCAGAAATGGAACGCTACCTGCGCGGCAAGGAATATTCGGCGGGGGTGATTGCGGCTACGGTGCAGCGGCTGGCGGCAGAGGGGCTTTTGAATGACGCCGAGTTTGCCCAGGCGTGGACAGACAACCGCCAGCAGCTCAAGCCCAAAAGCAAACGGGCGCTGCGCTACGAACTGCGCCAAAAGGGCGTGGATGGCGAATCCATTGAACAGGCGCTGGCCGATCTGGATGAAGACGACGCCGCCCGGCGCGCGCTTGCGCCAAAATTGCGGCAGTGGCGGCATTTGCCGGAGGCGGATTTTAAGAAGAAGGCGCTGGCGTTTCTGGCCCGGCGCGGTTTCAACTACGATGTGGCTCGCCCGGCGGTGGAAGACGGGTGGGCAGGCGTGGCAGAAGATTCGGAAGAATAAAAAAGGCCCGGTCACTGCAACCGGGCCTTTTGCTTGTAATTGGAATGGCGGCGGTTATGCCTGCGCTTTGGCTGCCGCACCGCGGCGTTTGAAGAGCGCGCCAAATTCGCCCTGCTGCCACGATACCAGAATGGGTGTGGCGGTAAAGATGGATGAGTACGTACCACTGACCACACCAATCAGCATAATGGTCACAAACTGGGTGATGGTGCCGCCGCCAAATACCATCAATGAGGCGATGACAAACGCGGTACTGAGCGATGTGACCACGCTGCGCATCAGGGTTTCAAGCAGGCTGCGGTTGCAGACCGTTTCAAACCGTTCCTGGCGGTAACGCGGCAGGTTTTCGCGGATGCGGTCAAACACCACAATTGTATCGTGCACCGAGTAGCCGATGACGGTCAGAATGGCCGTCAGGAAGAGCGCGTCTACTTCCCAACCCCACAAAATGCCAAACACGGCAAACAGGCCGCCCGTAACCAGAATATCGTGGAACAGGGCCACCACGGCCGCCACCGCAAAGTGAAGCGGATTTGGCACCGAACGGAAGGCCCACATAATAAACACCAAAATGGCTATCGAGGCGGCCAGCACGGCGTAGGTTCCGGCGCGCGTCACCTCCTGCCCAATCGAGGGACCAACCGAGTCAAAGCGGAGTTCTGTAAAATCACCCAACTGGTCTCTGATTTGCTGCTGCACCGCCGACTTGGCTTCGTCATCCAAAAACTTGGAGCGGATGAGGATGGTTTCTGTGCCAAGCTGCCTGGCAGTGGTCACGTCGGTGTCTTTAAAGTCGGTGTCGTTGAACGAGAAGTTGGTGAAAATTTGCCGCACTTCGGCAGGTTGGGGTTGATTTTCAAACTGCAATTCCATTAGCGAGCCGCTGGTAAAATCAATGCTGGGTTTGAGCGGCGTGCCAAATTGCACGGTTGAAACT
>RFJF01000469.1 GCA_003695455.1 Chloroflexota bacterium | reverse complement strand
GTTTGAAATCAACATGATCAATAACGAATAACGAATAACGAATTACGAATGATGAATGAGTACCGGAAAATGGTGGGGATGTCAAATGCGAATTACCAATTACCAATTACCAATGAACAAATAAAAAACTCACTCCACCCACCCAACTCACCGAACTCACCTGACTCCGATGCCGGGCAAGGTCACAGAATCGGCTTGCACGCGGGCGGCGCCGTTGAATTGCAGCGGCAGGCGCTGGCCGGAATCGGGGTGGTACAGTCCCACCAGCAGGTGGTACGGGCCGGGCGGCGCATCCGGGGCAATGTGCAGCGGGTGGTCATCGCGGATGGTTTGGCCGGGCTGCCAGCCGCCGGTGGGTGCGGCGCCGGCTTGCGGCTCGCTGTCATGCTGGGCGGCGCGCCGGTCATTTTCATCCACCAGATGCACAAATACTTTGTAATTTTGCGCGGGGGTGGCTTGCGCCTGCCAAAAAAGCGACAGCGTGACCGTTTGGCCGGGGGCAGCCTGTCGCCGGTCCAGCGTGTAACCCACCAGCGAGATGCCATCGGCAAAGTGAAGCTGCTGCGGGTTGGGGAACTCGCCGGGGTTGGGGGCAATGGAAACGCGGGCCACCGTTACGCTGTCGCCGCCGGAGCCGGCGGGCAGGCGTTCGCCGGTGGCCGGATTGTACAGCCCCACCACCAGTTGCGCCTGCGCCGGGGCAAAGGCGGTGGCGGGCAGTTGCAGCACGCGGGTATCGGCAAAGGTGGTGTTGGGAGTCCATTGGCCGGAGGGATAGTTGCCGCCGCCGTGCAGGCTGTCTCGCTGGGCAACAATCAGGCCGTTTTCATCAACCAGGTGGGTAAATACGGAATAGTTGGCGGGCGGGGTGTTTTTGCCGCGCCAGATGAGCGAGAGCGGCAGCAGCTCGCCCGGTCGCACTGAATTTTGCGGCGGAACCACGGCCAGCAGGGTGATGTTGGGGCCAAAGGTGACATTCAGCGGCTCGGCGTTGGCCGGCAGGCGGGCCAGCTCCGGCGGGCGGGCGTAGGCCGGGCCGATGACTCCCCACGGAACCCACAGGCTGAGGGCCAGCATGGCGGCGGCGGGCAAGCCGCGCAATTTGGACGGGGCGAGCGCCAGCCAGCCGGCGGCCCACAGCGGGGCCAGCGCGGCCAGCGCCGGAAAGAGCAGGCGGCCCTGCGTGGCCGGGGTGCGGAGCGTCCACTGGATGAAACCGGCCAGCAAAATGAGCAGCCAGCCCAGCAAAACCGGCCACGCGGCGCGCAGCCCGGGGGGGATGAATTGGGCGCGGCGCTTGCCGGCGGCGGCAATTTTGAGCCAGCCCGCCGCGCCCGCAACCAGCAGCAGGTTGAGCAGGGTGTACACGGCGGCGGGCATCGGCACAGAAAAGTAGCCGAACAGCCCCCAAAACGAGCGGGCCAACCCCGGAACTTCGGAGAGGAGTTGGGCGGCGGTGGGCGGCACGGGGCGCGCGCCCATCATTTGCACCATAATTTGGGTGCCGCTCCAGTCGCCGTACAGGGAGAGGTTGCGGGCGTACCACCAGCCGGCCACCGCCAGCGCCACCGCCCCGGCCAGCGCCGGGTAGCCCACGGTGGCCCGCCACGATTTTTGACGGAGACCCTCGGCCAGCAGGGTCAGGCCGGCCAGCGCCAGCAAACCCAGCCCGCTGATTTTGGACAGCGCGGCCAGCCCGCCCAGCAACCCCAGCAGGGCCGCTTGCGCGGTGGTGAGTTTGACCATGCCACAGCGCAGCGCAACCAGCCGCCCCAGCAGCAGCGCGGCCAGCAGAATAATCAGGTTGTCGTTATTGACGGAGGCCGACATAAAAATGAACATCGGATTGAAGGCCACAAAGGCCATTGAAATCAGGGCAAAGGGGCGATTGGCGGGCCACAGCAGGCGGGCCAGTACGTAAACCACCAGCACGCTGGCCGTGCCCAGCACCGCCGAAACCAGCCGCGCCAGATGCACGGCCAGCACCGCGCCGCGCCACGGCCAACTCTCGGCGGGGGTGTGCAGGACAATGTTGGCGTTGCCGTCCGGCGCTATTTGCCCCACGGCGGCGTGCGGGTTGCGGGTGGTCAGCGCCGGCAAGTCATCGGCGGGCAGGGGGGCGGTGAGCAGCGCCGCCAGGGCGTAGTAAAGCGGCGGCTGGCTGCCTTCCTGTTGCCACGGTTGGGGGTGGGCCGGGTCCTGCACCGGCAACTGCCAGGTTTGCGCCAGATGGGTTACAAACGGCACGTGCCACAGTTCGTCCGGGGATTCAAACAGCGGCGTGACCACGCTGTACAGGGCGGCCAGCGCAAAAAATGCGGCGGCAATCGCTGCCGGGGCGAGTGTTTTGCGGGCAGGGTGTGTTTGTGCGCTCATCGGCTCAATTATCAATGAGCAGCGGGCAATGGGCAAATGGCAGAGATGCAAATTGCGGCGATTTTGGCCGGCGTCAACTTTGCAACTGCATCAAATAATGTTATACTCGAAGCGCTGTTTTTTCTGTAAAATTTACACAGAAGGAAGGAGAGAAGGATGCTCAAGAGAATTGCGATTTCAGCGTTGTTGATTGCTGTGGCGGCGGTATTGGCCGTAGCCTGTGGCGGGCAACCGGCCGCACCACAACAAGAGGCCGCCGCGCCGGCGGCACAGGAAGCCCCCGCCGAAAAAATCACCATCAAACTGGCCGAGAACCCATGGTCCGGTTCGCAGGTGAATGTGGCGGTGGCTAAAGCCCTGCTGGAAGATCAATTGGGCTACACGGTAGAAATTGTGACCATTGATGAAAACGCCCAGTGGCCTGCGCTGGCCAGCGGCGATTTGTCGGCCAGCCTGGAAGTGTGGCCCTCGGGGCACGCGGAGAATGTGAAGCAGTACATTGAAGACCAGAAAGTGGTAGAAAACATCGGTCTGCTTGGCCCGGTGGGGGTCATTGGCTGGTTTGAGCCAAAATATGTGGTGGATGAACACCCGGAACTGGCAACCTGGGAAGGTTTTAAAGACCCGGCCAACGCCAAACTGTTTGCCACCGCAGAAACCGGCGACAAAGGCCAGTTTTTGGCCGGCGACCCCAGTTGGGTACAGTACGATGCTGACATCATCAAAAATCTGGGGTTGAATCTTGAAGTGGTCACCGCCGGTTCGGAAGAGGCTATTTTGGCGGCGCTGGACGCGGCCAACAGCCGCAAAGAGCCGATACTGTTCTACTTTTGGACGCCACACTCCATCCACGCCAAGTATGATTTGGTGCAGGTGGAACTGCCGGCCTACAGCGATGAATGTTACGCCAAGGCAGACTCCGGCGGCGTGGATTGCGCCTATCCTTCGGATGAATTGTTCAAAATTGCGTGGGGTGGTCTGAAGGACGCGGCTCCGGATGCCTACCAGTTCCTCAAAAACTTCAACTACTCCACCCAGGACCAAATCTCGATGATTGCGGCGGTGGAACTCGACGGCAAAACGCCGGAAGAGGCCGCAAAAGCCTGGATTGCCGACAACGAAGCCACCTGGAAGGCGTGGCTGCCGTAACCGTTTCACCCGCAGATGTTGAATCAAAAAGGGGATGGCTTGTAAAGTTGAGCCATCCCCTTTTTATTTTGTTGGGTGAATTATGAAGTTTGCGGCGACTTCCACTGCGGTGTTGACGGCCACCATTCATCAATGAGACCAGATTTGGAAACCGGCCCGTCATAAACCCAATCCAGTTCAACGGGATTAACGTTGATTAATTCCAGAATTACGTCACAGTGAGGGCACTTAATCCGCTGACCAACGGCAGCGTGCGGTTCCAAATCAATTTCACGATCACAATCCAGACAAAATACGGTTGCCATCTTGACCGTCCTTTCTGTAATAAAATACAAGTTATTGCCTGAGTTTGCTAAAGCCGGATCCCAATGCCTGATGCGCCACGCCAATTGTCACAAAAGCGTTGGGGTCTGTGCGGGCCACAATATTTTTTAGCTCTTTTACCTGCGGCCGGTAGATGGTACAGGTGAGCATGGTATGTTTCTGACCGGTGTAACTGCCGGTAATTTCCCACTCACTTGAACCGCGCCCCAATCCATCCATTAGTGCGGCAGAAAGTTCGGCGCCGTGGTTGGTGATGATGGTTGCCACCCGAACATTGCCAGGGCCTTCAAGCGTGTAATCTGAGGCAATGCCGCTGAGAAACAGGGTGAGCATGGCATACAACGCGGCTTCCCAGCCAAATACCACCCCTGCGGCCAGCACAATGCCGCCGTCTGTGTACAGGTAAATCTGGCTTAATGGAATCCCTGTTTTTAGTTGGATGACCCGGCCAATAATGCCTGTGCCACCCATGGTGGCGCTGGCCCGGTAAACCAGGCCGCCGCCAATACCACCCACCAGCCCGGCGTAAATGGCGCTCAGGAGTACATTTTCGGTAACCGGATACTCCTCCAGTATTGATGGGAGATACCCCAGCAAAAGGTCTGTTGAGGCCGAAAAGATTAGTACGGCCAGTGTGGTGCGGATGAGAAAGCGCCACCGCCCCAGGTAAAAGAAACCCAGCCCCAGCAGTGGTATGTTCATTACCATATACATAGAGCCGACAGGCCATCCGGTAAAATGGTTGATGATGATGCCCAACCCGCCCAATCCACCGGCAGCAATCTGGTGCGGAATTTGAAACAGGCTGTACCCCAGTGCGGCAATCACCGTGCCTGCAAACAAGAGTATCAGTTCGCCAACTTCCCGTTTGATGTGCGGAATGGCTTTGATTACTCCGCTTTTAATTGTTAAAAATCGTTGGGTCGAGAGTCGCTTGCGCCGTTGCAAGGCTGCTTTCAGCACGTTAGCGGACCTCATTGGCTACCACCCCGACCGTCCGCGTGCGCCGTTCCGGTAACCGCCGCCTCTGATTCTGCTGGTGGGAGCAACATCCAGTTCAAACGGATTGATGCTGGTGACTTCAAGCAGGCTATCGCAGTGCGGGCAGGTTACCGCAGTGCCCAAATGAACGTGGGCCGGCAGCACAAAAAATTCATCACATTCCGGGCAGGGAATGTCAATGGGTTGCGGTTTGCGGCGGGTCCGGGCGGCCTGCTTCACCGGCATTGATTCTACCTCCAGAGGAGAAACGCCGGTGACGGTCAGGCTTGCATCGCAGATGGCGCAGACAATTCGCTGGCCCACCTGAGGGTGGTTTCCGGCCTTCAATCGGGCATGACATTCCGGGCAAAAAATATCTTTGGTACTCACAGTTTCTTCCTTAAAAAATGCTTAAGATGGAGTTAAAAACGCATTTCTATTATCGGCAACAGGTGTACAAATTACGTGGCAAAACTGTATATTTTATGTATAAAAGTGGCGGGTGGCATGATATTTTTTGAATCCCGGTTGAATTACAGGGCGTTCAGTGTTTGGTTAATGCCGGGCAGCGCCTACTCTCTACTCCTTACTCTATAATTCTTGTATCTCGGCTGCACATAATTTTCCTGCACAAATTACAAGACTTTGACTGAAAAGCTCCTGACCGGAAGGGTTAATTCAGGTTTGGCGTTTCATGCGCCGAAACCACTGCCAAATTCAGAGGTTTTTTCTCATCATCCAGCCAGCGATGGTAGGTGCGCTGGGTAGGGTAGGCAAATTCAATGTCCGGGTGATGGGCAAATTCACGCAGAATATCTTCCCAAATGGCGTGCTCGCTGTTGCGCCGCAGGCGAGGTTCCGCCAGGTAGCGAATGGTGAGCAGCACGCCGCTGGCTTCAACGCGGGTGTACACAATGGGCGTGAGCTTGGTGTAGATAATGGCAAAACGCTGGGCCGCCTGCCGAACCCGGCGCGCGGCATCTTCGCTCAGGTGGGCGGCATGGCGGTTGGCAATTTCCTGTAACAGGGTTTTGGCCTGTTCCCAATTACTTTCAAAGGTGACCAGCACCGGGATTTCGTTCCAGATGTACTCAAAACCGCGATTGTAATTGGCAACGGTTTCGCTGAACACTGTGCCGTTGGGGATGTGCAGCACGCGCCCGGTGCTTTGGTCTGAGGCAACCCAGTTGCCCAGTTCAAGCACGGTAAATTGGAAGAAACGCACATCAATCACATCGCCGGTGTGCGGCCCAACCTGTACCCGGTCGCCAACTTCAAAGGGGCGGCGCCACAAAATAAAAAACCAGCCCACCAAATTTGAAAGCGGCCCTTGCAGGGCAATAGCCAGCCCGGCCGACAGCAACCCCAAATAGGTTGCCAAAGATTGAATGCCGGTTAACCACAACCGCCCCACCAGAAAAACCCCCAGCGTGATAGCTGCGTAGGTGAAGGTTTTTCGCCAGGTATATCTGGCCCGAACGTCTTTGATACGATGGTTGATGACATATACGGCAGCCGTGCGAATCAACCACAGCAAACCAATGATGATAACCGTCTCAATTAGAATTGAAGAGGATTTTTCCGGAAGCTTAAAATAGTCCAAAATCTGTTGGATATCCATCTTTCCTGCCTTTGCGTGATGTGAAACTTGTTAAATTGTATGCGCCGGGTGTTTAAATAGGGTGGCAAAATTGTGCCAAAAACGTGGCATTTTGGCGGGGATGTTTAATTTCTGACACAAATTATAGCGGGCAGATTGCGGGCGCGGCAACCGGGGCGTGTTGTTCAGTCCGGGTCGTCGCTGAAGGCGTAGCCAATGCCGGGGGTGGTGACAATCCAGCGGGGATTGCGGGGGTCAGTTTCAACCTTGGCGCGCAACCGGCTGACCAACCCGCGAATCAGGTCGCGGTCACCCTGGCCGGTGTAGCCCCACACGTGTTCCACAATGGTTTCTGTGGGGATGACCTGTCCGCGGTTGAGCATGAGGGTGTACAGCAGCCTGAATTCCAGGTGCGTGAGCCGCTGGGGCGGCTTATCGCTGACGGTGACCGTGCGGGTGGTGGGGTCCAGCGAGAAACCGTTAGCGCCGAGTGTGGGCAGGCTAAAGGCGGGCACGGTGTTGGTGCGGCGCATGAGCACGCCAATCTGGGCAATCAGCAATTTGAGGCTGGTGGGCAGGGCAACCACCAAATCTGCGCCCTGCCGGAGCAGTTCGGCGTGCAGCCGGTCGGTCAGCGAATCAACCGCCACAATCAACGGCACGTGCGCTTCGGCGCGCACCCGGCGGATGATGGTGTGTGGTTCTACTTGCGGCAGGGCTACCAGCACAATATCGGCGGGCCGCTTGAGCCAGCTTTGCATGGCCCGTTCCAGGTTGTTGCCGGTGGTCACAGACAGCCCCGCCCGCTGGAGCGCCAGCGAAAAGAGGGCTACATCATCGGAGTCATCGGCAATGAGCAGCGCGTACATAGTTCACCCGTTACTTCAAATACTTTTGGCGGCGTTTTACCCAGGCTTGCGTGGCCCGGTCCATAATCATTGCCAGAATCACAATGGCTAACCCGGCCTCGATGCCGCGGCCGGTCTGGTTTTTTGCCAGCCCGGTTACGGCCTCTAGCCCCAGCCCTCCGCCACCCACCAGCCCGGAAATGATGACCATGGCCAGCACCATCATCACAATCTGGTTTACGCCCATCATAATTGAGGGCAGGGCCAGCGGAAGCTGAACCTTGAACAGCGTTTGCCGCCCTGTGGCCCCAAATGCCTGCGAGGCCTCGACGGCGCTGTGGCTGACCTGCCGGATGCCCAGGTTGGTCAGCCGGATACCGGGCGGCAGGGCGTACAACACCGAGGCAATAATGCCCGGCACGCGCCCAATGTTAAAAAGCATAATTACCGGCACCAGGTATACAAACGGCGGAATGGTTTGCAGTAAATCCAGCACCGGGCGCAGGGTCAGTTCAACGGCATCGCTGCGGGCGCTCAACACGCCCAGCGGCAGGGCAATCAGCGCGGTCACGGCCACTGCCACAATTACCTGGCTGAGCGTGTCCATCGCCATATCCCACATGCCCAGCAGTCCAATCACAAACAGCCCCGCCGCCGAGAAAATTGCCAGCCGCCCGCCGGCAGCCAGATAGACAAGCAGGGTTACTCCCAGAATGACCAGCGGCCACGGCAGCCAGTTTTGCAGAAAATTTCTGAGCGGGTTGAGGCCGTAAATCACCAGAAAATCGCTGAGCGGGCCGGTGCCCAGGGGCAAATCGCCAATCTGGTACAGGTTGTCGCGCATCCAGCTAACGGCGTTGTCCACGGGGCGGGTCAAATCGAACTGCCACGCCTGCGGAAAATCTCCGGCGGGAAAAACCGCCGTAACGGCCAGCGCAACCGCCAGCAGAAAAACAGCGCCGATGAAAAAACTGTGCCGCCGGAATTGGGAAGCCAGCGCGGCGGCGGCATCGTTCAGACCGAACAACCGCAAGCCCGCCCCGGCCACCGAGGCCAGCCCATCGGCCAGCAGCCGGGCAAAAGCGGCGGCCTGCCGCAGGCCGGCCTGCAGTAGCCCTTCGAGGGCGCGGGCCGGGCCAAATTTGGCCCAGCTTTGCGGCAAAAGCACAAACCGGCCTGCCCCCCGGTTGGTAGAGGCCAGTTCCTGCCGGGCAAATCCCTGGCTAATCCGGTCCAGAATAATCGCCATAAAAACAATGGCCAGCCCGGCCATGAGGCCCTGCCCCACCCGCAGCCGCTGCAACGAGATGAGTACCTCGCGGCCCAGCCCCCCCGCGCCAATCAGCGCGGCAATCACCACAATGCCCAGCGCCATCATAATGGTTTGGTTGACGCCGGCCATGATGGTTGGCCGGGCCAGCGGAAGCTGAACCTTGACCAGCGTTTGGCGCGGGGTTGAGCCAAACGAGCGCGCCGCCTCGACGGTGGCGCCCGGCACCTGCCGGATGCCCAGATTGGTCAGCCGAATGGCGGGCGGCAGGGCGTAAATGACCGTGGCTACCACGCTGGGCACGCGGGCAATGCCAAAAAAGAGCAGTACCGGAATAAGGTACACAAAGGCGGGCATGGTTTGCATGGCGTCAAGCACCGGCCGCAGCAGGGAATCCAGCCGGTCGTATCTTGCGGCCAAAATGCCCAGCGGGATGCCGATAGCCAGCGAAATCAGCACCGCCACCAGCATCAGGGCCAGGGTTTGCAGGCTTTCTGTCCACAGGCCCACGCCGCCCATAAATACCAGCCCCGCCACCGAGAGCAGGGCCACGCGCAGGCCGCCGGCCCACTGCCCCAGCAAAAACGCGGCCAGCAGAATCACCGGCCAGGGCGTGCCCAGTAAAAAATCTTCGGCCCGCCGGATGCCCCAATCAATCGCATCGCTCACGGGGTCAAAAAAGTAGACAAACGCGGGGCTTGTGGCGCGATGCCCCACCACCCAATCCTGAAACTGGTCAATCGGCTGGCGCAGATGCAGATTCAACGCCTCCGGAAAGTGGCTGACGTTGAGCGGCAGTTGGGCAAAGAGCAGGGGCAGTAAAAAAATAATGACAAACAGCGCCGCCAGCGCCAGAATATCGCGCTTGTTGACGGCTGCGCGGCTGCTGAGCGATTGCCAGTTGATCATTGGAGGGTGGGCTTTTCTTCTGAGTCGGCGGCTTCAGCGGGAGTAGCCAGCGCCGCCATCACCATTGAGCGGTCTACCACGCCGGCCAGCCGGTTCTGTTTGTTGATGACCGGCAGGGGGGCGTCGCTGTTCATCGTCAGCCGGATGAGTTCCACCAGCAGGGTATCGGGGGTGATGGTGGGGCAGTCGTCAACCAGCAACGATTGCAGGTCGTCGCCGTTGTATTGCGGTGGGTCTGCCAAATGTTCGCGGGGCAGCAGGCCCAGAAAGTGGCCCTGCTCGTCCTGCACGCAGGCGGCAACGCACTCAAACCGGGCCAGTTTTTGGGCTACCGCCTCGGCGGCATCGGTGGGCGAGGCCACCACCGGTGGCGGCTGCATCACGTTTTGCGCGGTAATTACCCGCGAGCGCGGCACGTCTTTGGTGAACTCGCGCACGTAATCGGTGGCCGGATTCATCACCACCTGCGCGGGGGTGCCAATCTGCACCACTTGGCCGTCTTTCATAATGGCAATCCGGTCACCCAGTTTGACGGCTTCCAGAAAATCGTGGGTGATAAAAATGATGGTTTTGTGCATCATTTTTTGCAGGGCCAGCAGTTCGTCCTGCATTTCACGCCGAATGAGGGGGTCCAGTGCGCTGAACGGCTCATCGAACAGCATGATTTCGGGGTCAACGGCCAGTGCGCGGGCAATGCCAACCCGCTGCTGCATCCCCCCGCTGAGTTCGCCGGGGTAGTGATTTTCCCAGCCGGCCAACCCCACCAACTCCAGCACTTCGCGGGCGCGGGCGTGGCGTTCGGCTTTTTTGATGCCTTGCACTTCCAACCCGTAGGCCACATTGTCAATGATTTTGCGGTGGGGGAACAGGCCAAAATGCTGAAAAACCATGCTCATTTTGTGGCGGCGCAGGGCGCGGAGTTGTTTACGGCTCATCGCCAGAATGTCATCGCCGTCCACCCACACGTGGCCGTCGGTGGGTTCAATCAACCGCGAAATGCAGCGCACCAGCGTAGATTTCCCGCTGCCGCTCAGGCCCATCACTACAAAAATTTCGCCCTTTTGCACCTCAAACGAAACATCTTTTACGGCCACCACGTGGCCGGTTTGGGCCAGAATTTCATCTTTGGTGAGGCCGGCATCCAGTTGGCGTACCTGTTCCGGGCGCGGGCCAAACACCTTCCAAACATTTTTGCACAGAATCTGGGCGTCTGATTTGGGCTGGGTCATTGGCGGCGTTCCCCCTGATGCGAATAGTATAGATGTTTTGAAGAAATGTCCATTTTCAGAGGTGGCCTTTTGGTTTTTTGTGGATGCCGGGCAGGGTGAAAGAGAACATGCAACCTTCGCCGGGCACGCCGTCGCTGGAAACGCCGACTTCACCGCCCAGTTTGGTAACAATTCGCTGCACCACCGACAGGCCCAGCCCGTGGCCTTTTAACTTGGCCTGGCTGAGCTGTGTGAATTCTGTAAAAACGATGGCCTGCTCGGCGGGGCTAAGGCCGGGGCCGTTGTCTCGTACCCAAAAGCGAATCATCCCGTCAGACTGGGCGGTGGCGCCCACGTGAACGCGCGGCGGATCACCGCCCATTCTGATGGCGTTGCTGATGTAATTGGCCCAAACCTCTTCTACCCACGCCTTGTGGCCCAGCGCCACCGGCCAATACTCAGAAACAATAATTTTGGCGTCGTATTCATTGATGAGATAGGCCAGCCGCTGCTGAACTTCGGCAATGATGCGGATCATGTTGAGCGGTTTGGTTTCAACCTGCTCTTTACGCACCCCGGTGAGCAGTTGCAATTCTTCAATGATGGTGTTCAGTTTGTTGGCGTTCCGGGCAATGGCATTGACGTATTCCTGCCATTCTTCCGGCAGGCGCGCCTGCTCTTTGAGCAGCGCCGAATAGCCCACAATTAACCCTACCGGGTCTTTCAGGTTGTGGCCCACGGTGTGTCCAAACGCATCCAGCTCTTCGATGAGTTTTTGCTGGGCTTCCTCGGCTTTTTGGCGTTCGAGTTCGAGCCGCCGGTTGTTAATGGCTACCGCAATTTGCCCGCACAGGCCCATCATCAGAATCTGGTCTTCCTGACTCAGGCCGCCCACGCGGTCATTTTGCACATCAAGCACGCCCAGCACGTCATTGCCCAGTTTGATGGGCACCGCCAGTTCCGATTTCGTTTCGGCCAGCAACAGGTTGGGCAGCCAGCGTTTGTCTTTTGATACATCGGGCACCAGCACCGGTTCGCCGGTGCGCAGTGCTTTGGCAACCAGGCTGCGGGCCGCGCCCACAGGAATTTTGTGGCCTACTTCTTTCATCATTCGGCCCGGCCCGCCGGTGCCTTCCTGCATCACCAGAAAATCACCTTCAACCGTGTACACATGCACGTGGTAGTACCCAAAGCGCTCCTGCACCCGGTTAACTACCGAGCGAAACAGCGCGTCGAGGGCCGGTGCGGCGGCAATTTCCTGCGCTACCTGGGTGCTGGTTTCTACCTGCCGGGTGCGCCACTCCAGCGAAGCCTGATTTTCCCGTTCAAGCTGTTCCAGTTGGGTAACTTTTTCCCGCAGTTCGGCGGTACGTTTTGCGATGGCGCTTTCCAGCGCCTCGCGGGATTCTTGCAGTTCCTGCTCGGTGCGTTTGCGTTCGATGGCGTAACGGATGGAGCGTTCCAGCAGTGCCGGGGAGATTTGGTCTTTGACCAAAAAATCGGCAGCGCCGGCCTCCATGGCTGCCAAATCAAGCTCGCGGTTGCCGTGGCTGGTAATTAAAATCAACGGCGCCGTGCAGCCCGCCTGTGTGGCTTCGCGTAGCAAATCCATTCCGGTGAATTTACCGCCCAACCGGTAGTCAATCAGGTAGGCATCGTGCCGGTTTTGCATCACCTGCGCAACGCCTTCTTCGTATGTGGATACCCAATCCAGCGAAATCTGGGTTCCTTCTGTATCGGTCAGCAAGCGCCGGATGAGGGCGTGGTGGGCTTCATCGTTGTCCACCAGCAGCACGTTCAGTTTGCTTTGTGTCCAGACCACAGTGGGCTTACCTCTGCTGGTTGCTAATGTGGGCAAGGTTGAAAATCTGCCAAAAATGACCCACACTCAATGTCAGTATAACACAGTTAACAAGCGGTTGTCACGTTTATTTGCTTGTTTGCCGGGTATGTCAGTTGTTAACCGGGCGTACCAGTTGCCAGTCGGCGGCGTTCCAGGTGACGGTGTCGTAAATGTGCGGCAACACCCCCTGCACATCAATACTCACGCCGTACACATCGGGGAAGGCCAGCAGCGGAATCTGCGGGCGGTCCCGGTAGAGCGTTAGCGCAATCTCGCAGAGCAGCGCCCGGCGGCGGTTGTTGGGAATGGGGGTGTGCAGGGCATCAAAAATAGGGGCCAGTTCCGGGTTGCGGTAACGGCTCACATTCAGGCCGGCAATCGGGTTATCGCGGGTGGGGATGCTGCGCGGGTCAAAAATGTTGGTCAGGTAATCGGTGGGGTCCGTGCCAAAGTAGCCGTCATCCCAAAAATCCACATCAAAATTCCCCCGAATTTCCACCCCGTTGTTTTCCCAGGTGTTCCACAGTTCGCCGCCTTCTACGGCCTTCAGTTCGAGCTTGATGCCCACATCGGCCAGCATTTCCTGCAGCAGGCGATGCCCCTTTTCCATCCGGTCGCCAAATTCCAGGTAGGTGTAGCTGGTGAGCACCAGCGGCGTGCCGTCCGGGGCGGTGCCGCACCCCTGGCACTGGCGCACCGGCGGCACATCCGAGTCTGGGTCGGGATTGACCACCACCCAGCCGGCCTCGTCCAGCTCGGCCTGGGCCAGCCCGCCGTTGTAATCGTGAAACGGCGGAATATCGCAGCCAAGCTGGAACAATTCAGTTTCCACGGGGATGCCCCGATTGTCAAACGCCTCTGAATTGAGATACCCCACATCCACGGCGTGGTAAATGGCCTGCCGCACCAGCGGATTAGAGAGCGCCGGATGCGGCGTGCCGGGGTCGGCGGCGCCCGGTTGGCTCAAATTGAACACCAGCCGCAGCACGTAGCGGGCCGGGTTGGTGCGCACCACCGTTACCG
>RFJF01000037.1 GCA_003695455.1 Chloroflexota bacterium | reverse complement strand
CTGTACTACCACATTGGCCGCTGCGCCGCGCCCTGCATCGGCGCGGACAACCAGGCCGAGTACCGGCAAATCATTGATGACCTGTGCGATTTTCTGGGTGGCAACACCGGGCCGGTGGTGTCAGAGCTCCAGCAGCAAATGGCCGCCGCCGCCGAGGCGCTCGATTTTGAAAAGGCGGCCCAGCTCCGCGACCAGATCAAGGGCATTGACCAGATTGTTGAAAAGCAAAAAGTCATCAACACCAAAGCCATTGACGAGGATGTGATTGCCTTTGCCCGCGACGAGAAAGACGCCTGCGTGCAGGTCTTTTTCATCCGCGCCGGCAAGCTGGTGGGGCGCGATTATTTTGTGCTGGAAGGCACACTGGACGAAAACGACGACAAAATTATGACCTCGTTTCTGAAGCAGTTTTACGATCAGGCCACCACCATTCCGCCCCGGATTATGCTGCCCGGCGAGGTTGACGAGCATATGATCATCCGCGACTGGCTCAAGAGCAAGCGCGGCGCCGATGTGCTGCTCAAGGTTCCACGCCGGGGCAAGCACAAGGAACTGCTGGAAATGGCCGCCCAAAATGCCACCGAAACGCTCAGCCATCTGCGCGCCCAGTGGACCGCCGACGAAACCAAACAGACCGAGGCGCTCGATGAACTCCAGCGCGAACTCAACCTGCCGGAGCCGCCGGTGCGGATTGAATGTTACGATATCAGCACCCTGCAAGGCACCAACACGGTGGGCAGCATGGTGGTTTTTGCCAAAGGCGTGCCCCGCAAAAGCGATTACCGCCGCTTTAAAATTAAAAATGTAATCGGGCAGGACGATTTTGCCAGCATGCAGGAAATGCTGCGCCGCCGCTTCAAACGGCTCAAAGCCGGCGGCTACACCTCCCCCGCCGGGCCGGGCAAATCCACCGCCGAGAGCGCGTGGTCGCTGATCCCCAGCCTGGTAATTATTGACGGCGGCAAGGGGCAGCTCAACGCCGCGCTGGAAGTGCTGGATGAATTTGAACTCCGCGACGCCATTCCGATTGTGGGGCTGGCCAAGCGAGAGGAAGAAATCTTTCTGCCCGGCCAATCCACGCCGGTACTGCTGGACCGGCGCTCGCATGCGCTGTTTCTGGTGCAGCGCATCCGCGACGAGGCCCACCGTTTTGGCGTAACCTACCACCGCAAATTGCGCGGCAAAAGCGCCATCCGCAGCAGTCTGGATGACATTGACGGCATTGGCCCCAAACGGCGGCGGGCGCTGCTGGCAAAATTCGGCTCGCTGGCGGCCATCCGCCAGGCCAGCGTGGATGAACTGGCTGCCGTGCCGGGCATGAATCGCCGTGCCGCCGAGGATTTAAAGGCCCAGTTGTGAGGAACATTCGTCATTTGTCATTGGTCATTCGTCGTTTGTAAATCGTAGTTCGTTGCTCGCCATTCGCCATTCATAATTGAGTGGGGTGAATTTCAATCGTTAATCGTAAATCGTCAATCCAAAATCGTAAATCAATTGATGCCCAGGCGTGGCTGACCACGCTCATCCGGCTGTGGGGCTTTTTGCTGCTCACCCTGCATCTGGCTGCCAATTTGCTGCCGCAGGACTCAAGCTGGAGTTTGTGGCCCTACACCTTTTTGCCGGTCTGGGTGCAGTGGCTGCTGGCCCTGCTGGCCGGTTCGCTGGTGATTCCGGCGGTGAATGAAGGCGTGGGCCGGGGGCTGGCCCGGTTGTGGCGCGCCATTCCGGCCAAACACGCCCGGCGGCGCTGGTTTGCGGCGGCGTCGCTGCTGGCGGGGCTGCTGTTCTGGCTGGCCCGGCTGCGCCATCTGCGCTGGGGCGACGGCTACATGCTGTCGGTGGCGCTCTCGTACCCGGATTTGGATTTGCGGGTGGTGTACAACTGGCAGGCACCGCTGACCGTCTTTTTGCACCAGCGATTGTGGCAGTTTGTGGCCAATCCCCTGCTGGGCTGGCCGGTTGAAACCGTGTACGCCACCACCAGCATTCTGGCGGGCATGGCCTTTGTGTACATTTTGCTGAATTTTACCGCCCGGCTGGGGCGCAGCACGCTGGAATCGGCGCTGCTGGCGGGGCTGCTGCTGACCACCGGCTCGGTGCAATTGTTTTTTGGCTACGTTGAAAATTACACGCTCATTTCGCTGCTGCTGCTGGTCACCCTGTTTCTGGCGTGGCGCACCAGCCGCGGCGAGTTGCCGCTGGTTTGGCCGGTGATTGGTCTGTCTGTGACCAACGCCTTTCACCCCAGCACGGTGTTTTTGTGGCCCGGTATGCTCCTGCTGGCGATTCTGTGCTGGCGGCGCGGGCGGCTTTCCATCGCCCAAGCAGTGGTGCAAACCGTACTGCCGCCGCTGCTGGTGGGCGGGGCGGTGCTGGCGCTGATGGAAAGTGGCGGGCACGGGCTATCGGCGTTGCTGGGGCAGGACCGGCCCGGCGGCGGCGACGGGCTGTGGTTTGTGCCGCTGTTTGAAACCACCACCCAATGGCAGCACTACACTATGTTTTCCGCGGCGCATCTGCTGGACTGGGCCAACATCCACCTGCTGATTTCGCCGTTTGGCCTGCCGCTGATTGTGCTGGTTTGGCTGGCGGCGCTGCGCTTCCGGCTCAACTTGTTTGCCAATCCCGACGAAGCAGATTTTGCCCGCTTTTTGGGGCTGACTTCGGCCATGTACGTGCTGCTGACGTTTGTGTGGAACGCCGACTACGGCGGCCAAAAAGATTGGGATTTGTTTGCGCCCTCGGCATTTGTGTACACCCTGCTGGCCGGGTATTTGCTGGTGCGCGCGCTGCCAGACCGGGACGTTCTACGCGAAAACGCACTCTTTGTGCTGGGCGTCTCGCTGGTGCACACCGCCGGCTGGATTTTTGCCAACACCCACAACCTTCCCCACGATTAACCGTTACCAGGCAGGACAAAAAGTACCGTTGACGCGCCGCAATTCCCCCTTTAAAATGGTGAATATTGCTCATTTACCAAGATACCTGACCAATGAATGATTCTGAACTTCAGGAACTTCAAAAAGATACGTTTACAATTGTCGTTGCGCTGATTATTGCGCTGGCGGCCATGCTGGCTTACGCGGTGCTGGCTATTGCATCAACCCTGCCGCATACCACCATTTGGTGGTGGCTGCCCCCCATTTTGGGAACTATTGTCAGTGTTGCCAGTTACCAGATTTACAAATCCGGTCACTTCAGGCCGGCCACCATCATTTTTATTAGTGGACTGATTGTCACGGTAATTTCATTTATGATGTGGCCGCCGGCCCGGTTTGCGCAACGCGAGGTTTATTTACTGCTGCCTGTGGTAGCCATGACCGGCTTGCTCATTTCTCCCCGCGCCGCGTTTCATGCGGCCAATCTGGCGGTGCTGGCAACTCTGACCGGCACTCTGCTGGTTTTTGGCTGGACTCCGGGCATCTATCTTGACCTGATTTTCCCCCTGGCAATGGTGTACGCCATGGCCGCCATCAGTTGGATTAGCTCCAGCCACCTCACCACCACTCTGCAATGGGCGTACAACAGCCAGGCCCGGGCGCAGCAGCGCTCGCGAGAGTTGTTTGAAAGCCAGAAAGAACTACAAAAAGCCTACCAACTGCTGGAAACCACCAACATCCGGTTGCAACAAGCCGAGGCCGAAGCCCGGCAAGCCAACGAATTTAAAACACGCTTTATCACCAACCTCAGCCACGAACTCCGAACCCCGTTGAGCGCCATTATCAATTTCTCGTTTATTCTCTCCAAAAACCGGTACGGCAATGTCACAGAAGAGCAGCGCGATTATTTGAACCGCATTCAGGATGCAGGCGAATTGTTGCTTGAAATTGTGAACGACCTGCTGGACCTGGCAAAAATTGAGGCGGGGCAGATGGAATTGTTCATTGAACCGGTTGATTTGGCCGCCATTGGCCGCAGTGTGCTGAACACAATATCGGGCTTGCTGCAAGACAAACCGGTCCAGTTAAAAACCGACATTGCGCCCAACCTGCCCCCGGTCAATGCCGACAGCACCCGCATCCGGCAGATTTTGCTGAACCTGCTGGGCAACGCCGCAAAATACACCGACGCCGGCAGCATCACCCTGAAAATGGCTGCCGATGCCGGTGAGTTCATCCGCATCAGCGTTATTGACACCGGAATTGGCATTAAGCCGGAAGATTTTGAGCGCATCTTTGAAGAGTTCCAGCAAACAGATGATGCTTTTGCCTTGCGCAAGGTGGGCACCGGGCTGGGCTTACCCATCAGCCGGAAATTTACAGAACTGCACGGTGGCAAATTATGGGTAGAAAGCCGACACGGCCAGGGCGCAACGTTTCATCTGACGTTGCCGGTAATATCGCAACCGGCGCGCTCCGAAATCCCTGAACTTTCACAAAATCCAGAACCAGAAAAGGCGGTGATATTATGAAACAACATGTAAATGATGCCGTTGTGGTCATTGTAGAAGATGACACCAACTCCTATCTGGCCACACTTGACTTACTCAGGATGGAAGGAATCACCTCGGTACACACCCGCACGTCCGGCGCAAGCGCGCTGGAACTGGCTGACACCCTGCCCAAAATTGACCTGTTCCTGGTAGACCTTTACCTGCCCGGTGAAACCGGTTACGACATCATCAAAAAAATCCGGGCGCACCCCAACACCAAAAACAGCAAAGTGGTGGCGCTCACGGCCAGCGTGATGTATGCCGACATCCGGCGCGTGAGAGAAGCTGGTTTTGACGGTTTTATTGGCAAACCGGTGCGCCCGGCCCGGTTTGGGGCGCAAGTGCGGCAAATTCTCAACGGCGAAGTGGTGTGGGAATGGCGATAAAAAAGGCCGTCGGTGAGACGGCCTTTGCAGACTGAAGTTTGGTGCGGCGTGTAAATTTTACAACGGCTTGTGCCGGAACGTCCAGAATCGATTGGCGGCAAAATTCCAGAACAGCACCAGGCCGGTGGCCGCAAATTTTGCCAGTTGCACCGATACCACGTCCGGCAAAAATGCCGAAAACAGAAATTTGTAGGCTGCAAAAAAGATTGCCGAATTGAGCAAAATCCCCACCCCGGCCACCGAGACAAACTTAACAAACTGCCTAACTCTGCTGCCCGACCGCGCCTCCGGGAAAGTCCACAGCCGGTTCCAGACAAAATTGTTAACAATGGCCAGGCTCACCGCAATGACGTTGGCAGCAATTTTCTGCCAATCACTGCTCCAGCCCAACCCAAAAATAAACAAGTTGAGCAGACCCAGTTCAATAATGGTGCCAGACACGCCAACCAGCCCGTATTTGATAATCCGTTTGGCTTCGCGTTCATTGACAAACGGGTTGAACAGCCGCACCAAAAATCCACCAATTCGGCGGTACCAGGCCTGATTTCTAATCAGTTCGATGAAATAGGGTGTGTTGGCATCTGTTACAGATGTGGACATATTTGAAACATTGCTCCGCTAATTTGTGCATCTACCGGCAATTTTTGTGGCACAACAACAATTGCCACCCCCACACAGGGATGACCAGCTCATCATAACAAAACAACCTTGAAATTGGCTATGAAGTTCCGTAGAAATAAGTTAGAACCCGCCGGCCCGCAAGGTGTTCACCTTGTCCATAAAGGATTTCACCCGCTCAAATTCCACGCCGTTTGACCACAACCCGTCATATTTAAAGTACGAACCCACAATCAGCGCGTCGGCCACGGCCAGATAGCGATCTACATTTTCATGAGTCACCCCGCTGCCCACCAGCACCGGAATGTTGACCGCCTGTTTCACTTGCTGCAACTCCTCCAGGCTGGCCTCGGTGCCGGTAGCTACGCCGGTGACGACAACCCCATCGCTCAGAAAGAACTCGGCGGCGTGGGCTGTTTCTACAATGCTCACATCGGAGGTAACAGCGTGCGACGAGTGTTTCTTTTTCACATCGGTGATAACCAGCACATCATCGGCGCCAATTTGCCGCCGGTAGCGGAGCATTTCGGCCGAACAACCGTCAATGTAGCCTTCGTCGGCCACGTGTCCAAAAACAAATCCTTCGGCGCGCACAAAATCCAGCCCGGCGGCCTGCGCCGCACCGAGCGCCTCTTTGTTGGCCGCCGCCAAAATCTGGATACCGCAGCGCAGGCCGCTGGCTTTTTTCACCTCGTACCCCACCACGGCCATGGCGGCGGTAATTTCCGGTCCCACGCTGCGGTCAAACGGCACATCGTGCATGTTTTCAATTGCCAGCATATCAATGCCGGCATCCCGGTACAACTCGGCCTCGGCGCGGGCTTTGGCAATAATGTCTGCCATCGAACTGCTGGAGCGGGGCGTGCCCGGCAGGGCATCCACGTGAATCATCCCGATAATAGTTTTTTGGTTTTTGAGAAAATTACGCACCAAACTCACCTCCAAAAATTTGACACAGGCATCATACTTGTTCGGCGGCACAGGTCAAACCGGGCAGCGCAAATTGAGACGGCCCACCCCGATTGCCGGGCCGTCTGCTGAATTGTATAATCACACAAAAAAACAGCCCGATTTTGGGCTGTTCCAAACAATTGCACGGAGTAGGCCGATGGTTGTTACCCAGGAATTTCACCTGTCAACGCAGGGATTTTGCGACTTTCACAATATTACGCAGGCGGTTGCCGGGGCGGTGCAGGCCGGCGGCCTGCGCAACGGCATTGCCACGGTATTTACCCCCAGCGCCACCAGCGCCATTACCACCGTTGAGTACGAAAGCGGGATGCTGCGCGATTTTGAAGCCCTGATGGAACGCATTGCGGCGCAGGCGTGGGAGTACAAACACAATGAACGCTGGCACGACGGCAACGGGTTTTCTCATGTGCGGGCAGCGCTGCTGGGCCCCAGCGTGACCGTTCCGGTGGTAGATGGGCAGCTCACGCTGGGCACGTGGCAGGAAATTGCGTTCATTGATTTTGATAACAGCCGCCGCCAGCGCCGAATCATTGTGCAACTGGTGGGCGAGTAGGGCCACAGGGGTGCAGGTTGTGTCTGCGCCGGCCT